>VGRB01000044.1 GCA_016875475.1 Deltaproteobacteria bacterium | reverse complement strand
TTTTACGGCCAGGTCATCGTCGACGAGTGCCACCACGTGTCCGCTGTCGGTTTCGAACGGGTGCTGAAGGCGGTCCGAGCCCGCTTCGTCGTCGGCCTGACCGCCACGCCCGCGCGACGCGACGGGCACCACCCGATCCTGCACATGCAGTGCGGACCGATCCGGCACGCGATTGGACCGTCTGAAGTGGCCTCGGGATTCATCCGGCGGCTCGTCTGCCGGGAAACGTCGTTCCGGTGGGAAGGCCCCGCGGACGCGGGGATCCAGGCCATCTACGGCGCCATCGAGCAGGACGATGCCAGGAACACGGCCATCCTGGACGACGTGATCGCCGCGGTCGCGCAGGGCCGGTCCCCGATCGTGCTGACCGAGCGCCGGAGCCACCTCGACTTCCTCGCGACCCGATTGGAGAAGTTCGTGCGACATCTGGTCGTCCTTCACGGCGGCACCGGACGCAAGGTGCAACGCGCCGTCCTGGAACGACTCGCTGCGATCCCGGACGATGAGGAGCGACTGCTACTGGCGACCGGCCGCTACATCGGCGAGGGATTCGACGACGCCCGGCTGGACACGCTCTTCCTGGTCACCGGTCTCCTGGCGCGGCACGCTGGTCCAGTACGCAGGTCGGCTGGACCGTCCCCACCCGGGCAAGCAGGAAGTCCGGATCATCGACTACGTTGATCGCGACGAACCGGTCCTTGCGAAGATGTTCGAGAAACGTTTGCGCGGCTACCGGAGAATGGGATACTCGGTCGAGCCGACCGGTAAGACGGCCCGGCTGCAGGGGATCTGATGGGAGTGCCTGAATGACCGCGGAGGACCTCGACATCCTGCTGCGCGAAGGCGAAGGCTCGATGCTCGAGTACAAGGAGTCGGTTTCGTCGTCGCTGGCACGCGAGATGGTCGCCCTCGCTAACTCGACCGGCGGCCGGATCCTGATCGGTGTTCGGGATGACGGGACGGTCGTCGGCGTCCACGACACGAACGAGGCGCGGGCGCGCATCCAGGACATGGCACACAACTGCGATCCGCCGGTCCGCGTCACGATCCAGCCCTCGGGAAGCGTTCTGGTCGTCACCGTGCGCGAAGCCGAGAGCAAGCCCGTGCAGTGCCGCGAGGGGTTCTTCTGGCGGCAGGGCGCGGTGACGCAGAAGCTGTCGCGCGACGAGATCCGGGACTTCTTCCGCAGCGAGGGGGCCATCCGGTTCGACCTCGCGCCCTGCTCCAAGTTCCGCTACCCGGACGACTTCGATCGGGACAAGTTCGAGGCCTGGCGCGAGAAGAGCCGGATCGCGAAATCCGCGGCGGTCGAGGACGTCCTGGTCAACATCGAGGCCGCGGAGCGATCCGGCGACCGGTTCGCGATGCGGAACGGCGGCGCGCTGTTCTTCGCGAAGAACGTGAAGCACTTCTTCCCGCAGGCCTACATCACGTGCCTGCTGGCCCGCGGGACGGACAAGGTCCACGTGCTGGACCGGAAGGACTTCGCGGGGGGTGTCGTCGCCGACATCGACGACGCGATGGTCTTCATCGAGCGCAACACGCGGACGGGGTGGCGGATCCAGGCTCTCCAGCGCGAGAACGTGCCCGAGTACCCCACCAAGGCGCTGCGCGAGGCGATCACGAACGCGGTGATGCACCGGGACTGGTGGGAAGTCGGCGCGAACGTGTTCGTGGAAATCTACTCGGACCGCATCGAGGTCAGCAGCCCGGGAGGCCTGCCGCGGGGATTGCCGCCCGAGAAGCTCGGGACCCGCAGCGTCCGCCGCAACCCGCTCATCGCAGACCTGCTGCATCGAATCGACTACATCGAGATGGCCGGCACCGGGATCAAGCGGATGCGCGAGGCCGCACGGGAGCATGGCAGCCCGGAACCGGAGTTCGAGAGCGCCGGCTTCTTCACGGCAACCTTCAGGCCGCTGGCCGACACAAGCGACTTCGTCCCGACGCGGCCTGACTTGACTGAACATGTCACCGAACAAGTCGGCGAACAAGTCGGACGCCTCCTGGTTGCACTCGAAGACCGCGCCCGCTCGGGGAGCGAACTCCAAGCAGAACTCGCCGTGTCCAGTCGGCCCTTCTTCTTGTACAGCTATCTCCGGCCGGCGCTGGCCTCAGCCATGGTCGAGATGACCATCCCGGACAAGCCCCGCAGCCGCCTCCAGCGATACCGGCTGACCGCCAAGGGCCGGGCCTGGCTGTCGGCTCGCCGGGCCAGGAGGAGCTGACCCAGAGAGTGGCTCTCCCGCTCTGTTCGCCTTCGCCAACGCAAAGGGAGCCGTTCTTCCTCCACCACCAACCGGAGGTGGAGGCGCAGTCAGGGAAGGCCCCGGTCGGCAACGGCCGGGGCTTTCGCGTCTTCGCCCCAGTTCTCGCGGGCCTTTGCGCATCGGCGACCTCGGCGGCGGCTCTCGGCCACGGCGCCGCAGAGATCACGCCGGGCGCCGCGGAGGCCCCGTCTCGGGGCCGATCGTGCTCTCGGACGCGGAGAGCGGGGAGAGAGCACGGCCCCTTGGTTGACGGCGACGGTCGGAGACGGCCGGTCGGGAAGGGCTTGGTTAGCGCCGGCTCCGCGAGCGCCGGCCGGGGCGGGCCGAGCACGGGGCCCCGAGAATGGGACGGAATAGGGCCGCCCTATTCTCGCCTCATCCGTCGCCCTGTTCTCCATTCCGACCACCGTCCGCGCGTCGCCATCCGTCTTGTAAGCGCCGATGACTTGGCGTATGAAAAGGCGCCGGCAGAGATCACGCCGGAGGAGGTCTTGGCCGGATGAGCGACGTCCCCGACAAGCTGCCCGACGCCCTCTACGAGCGCATCGCCGCCATCATCGAGACGGCTCGCGGCCAGGTTGCCCGATCGGTCAACACGGCGATGGTCCACGCCTACTGGCACATCGGGCGGGAGATCATCGAGGTCGACCAGCGGGGCCAGGCGCGCGCCGGCTACGGAGAGCGCGTCCTCGCCGATCTCGCCGTGCGGCTCGGGCGGCGCTTCGGCAAGGGCTTCAGCGAACCCAACCTCCGCAACATGCGGCAGTTCTTCCTCACGTACCGAACGTACCGAGATGGCTCGTGCGTGCCAGAGGAGCTTGGCGGCCCGCCGAATCGCTTGGCACCGCCTATCGCTTCCGGCGCCATCGAGATTCGCTCGGCAGTGCCTAGCGAACCGTCCTCAGCCCTGTTGTTCCCGCCGAACCTCGGATGGACCCACTACGCGATCCTGATGCGCGTCGGCGACGAGCGTGCCCGCGCCTTCTACGAGATAGAGGCGGTCCGCGAAGGATGGTCCACCCGCCAGCTCGAGCGCCAGATTGCGTCACTCCTCTTCGAGCGCCTGGCGATGAACAAGAACCAGGCCGAGATCCTGGCGCTCGCCCGCCGCGGCCAGGAGGTCGCGGTCCCCGCCGACGTGATCAAGGACCCGTTCGTCCTCGAGTTCCTCGACCTGAAGGAGAAGCCCACGGCGCTCGAACGTGACCTCGAGCAGGCGATCATCGACCGGTTGGAGGAGTTCCTGCTGGAGATCGGCAAGGGCTTCTGCTTCGTGGCGCGCCAGAAGCGGATCACGCTCGAGGGCGACCACTTCTACGTGGACCTCGTCTTCTACAACCGCCTGCTCCGCGCGTTCGTCCTTGTCGACCTCAAGCTCGGCAAGCTCACGCACCAGGACCTCGGCCAGATGCAGATGTACGTGAACTTCTTCGACCGGTTCCAGCGTGCCGAGCACGAGGAACGCACCATCGGCATCGTGCTCTGCTCGGAGAAGAACGACGCGATGGTGAAGATCACGCTGCCCGAGGACAACGAGCAGATCCTCGCGGCGCGCTACCAGATGTACCTGCCGACCGAGGAGGAGCTGCGCGCGGAGCTGACGCGTGAGCGCGAGGAGGCCGAGCGCGTCGTGCGGCTTGTCGCGGGCACGACGGACGCTGACGACGGCCAGGGCTGAGGCAGCGCGATGAAGAGAAGACACAGTCCCGCTCCGGATCGGGTCCGCAACGACGTAGACGCGGCGCTTGCGACCATGGGGGCCGACGCGCTGCGCGAGCTCGTTCGCGAGATGCTGCTCGAGCTCGACGACCGGGCCCACAGCCGCATCGTCAACTCGCTCATCAACCGCGCGGCACGCGGCGGCTCCGGTTGGGCGCCGGCGGCGCTCGGTGACGACGACGTCGCGGAGGTCCTCGCATTTGCCAAGGCTGCCGAGCGGCGGGGCCAGGCCGATCCCACCGAGGTGGACGAGCATCTGCGCCGGGGCTCCGCCGCGTTCCTCCGCAAGGACTACACCGCGGCGCACCGCATCTTCGTGGCGCTCCTCGGGCCCGTCGGCGAAGGAGAGATCGGCCTGCCTCGCGTGCGACCGCTCGCCCGAAGCGGCGCGCTGGGTGGCCTCCATCAAGACCGAGTACCGGCGCTTCCCCGCGCTGCGTGCGGAGCTCGACCGCCATCTGGGCCCCTCATGAGCACGAGGCGAACCACCCCGCGTGCCGACGCCCACCAGTGGGAATTCAAGGCACGCTTCCGCCGCCACGCCTTCGGCTGGAAGTCGCAGCCCGCGATCCAGCGGGTCAGGCAGGCAGTGAGCGAGATCAAGAGAGTCGCGCGCCGCGATCCCATGCTCGCGGCCGAGGGCGCCGTCCTCTTCCTGGAGCGCGTGTCGCCGGCAATCGAGCAGGTGGACAGCTCCTCCGGCGCGATCGGCACCGCCGTGAACCACGCCGTCGAGGATCTGGCTGCGATCATCGCCGAGGCTCCGGCAGACGCGACGACGCGCGACGCCTGGCTCGAGCGACTTTGGGAAGCGCACGCCAACGATCAGATCCCGTACATCGAGCGGCTCGCCGACTACTGGGGAGAGATGTGCGCGTCGAAAGAGGTCGCTTCCGCGTGGGCGGACCGACTGCTCGGCATCACGCGCACGGCCCTCAGCCCCGACAAGAACCTCCGCGGCCACTTCCACGGCAGCAGCGCGTGCCTGAGCGCGCTCTTCCGCGCGGAGCGCTACGCCGACATCCTCGATGTTCTGCAGGCCGAGAGCTTCTGGCCATACAAGCGCTGGGCGGTGAAGGCCCTCGGCGCCATCGGCAAGAAGGTCGAGGCTATCGCGCTCGCTGAGTCCTCTCGCGGTCCATGGACCAGCGACGCCGACGTCGACGCGCTCTGCGAGGAGATGCTCCTCTCGTCTGACCTCGTCGAGGAGGCGTACGCGCGCTACGGGCTTCGCGCCAACCGCGGCGGCACGTACCTTGCGACGTTTCGTGCCGTTGCGAAGAGGTACCCGCACAAGCCGGCGGAGCGGATCCTCGCCGACCTGGTGAAGTCGACGCCCGGTGACGAGGGGAAATGGTTTGCGGCGGCGAAGGAGCTCGGCCTCTACGATACCGCCAGCCAGCTCGCCCACACGTCGCCATGCGACCCGAAGACCCTCGCGCGCGCCGCGCGCGACCACGCCGCAGAACAGCCGGCGTTCGCCGTGGAAGCTGGAGTCGCCGCACTCGACTGGCTCGTCCAGGGGTTCGGGTACGAGATCACCGGCGCCGATGTCTGGACGGCGTACTCGGCAACGATGAAGGCCGCGGAAGCGCTCGGGCGTGCCTCCGAGACGAAGGAGCGGATCCGCCGACTCGTCAGCAGCAGTTGCAGCTTCGTCGCTCAGATCCTTGGGCGCGAGCTGGGGCTCGAACGGTGAGCATGGCGCGTCACGGGCCGAGCGTCTACGAGCGTCCGAGCGAGATCCCGCTCGCCGAGCTTCGCTACGCGCTCACGCCGACGCTCATGCGGGCCGTCGCGCTGGCTTCGCGACACGCTGGCGCCATCGACGGCATGCGCCTGTCGCACTTCGGCCTGAAGCGGCTAGAGGCCGAGGCGAGGAAGCTCCGCATCGCGCAGCTCGTGGCGCGCTCGGGAAGCAGGGTCAACCTCGACGAGATCGCGCCCGTGCTCGCCGGGGCCGTCTTGCCGCCGCGCAAGCGGATCGTCATGACGCGTATCCGGCAGGCGGCGGTCTTGTGCGAGGCGGCGCGCTACTACTCGGAACGCGGCGACCGGACGAGGCCCGAGACCTTCGCGGCGTACCTCGACTTCGCGCTCCACGGTCACGACCATCCCGCGATGCTCTGGTCGCAGTTCGTCGGGCGGCCGCGCGAGAAGCTGCTCGAGCTCCATCGCGGCTCGATCCCGGTGCCGGAGTCCGTCGGTCGCCTGTACGACTGGGTCGAGGCGGACGATCTCGTCTCCGAGAACGGGTTGCTGAGAGCCGCCGTGCTCCACTGGGGGCTGTCCATCGCGTTTCCCCACGACTCCGAGCGGCCGGCGATCGACGCGGTGATCGACCACGAACTGCGGGCCGATCGCTTTGACCCGCACGGCCTCCTCGTGCTCGCCGAGAGTGAGCGCGGCGAGGAGGCGTTGTCCTTGACCCGAGACGTCGTCAAGACCGCCGACTGGACTGGTGACGCGACGACCGCGATCGAGCACTTCGCCTTCCACGCCGCTCTGGCGCTGAGCGACCTTCGCCTGCGGCTCAAGCGCTACCACGACAAGGAAGACCGCCTCCCGTGGCTGATGGTCCGGCCCCCCGACGAGCTCGATCGGCGCATCTTCGAGGCCGTCGAGCACGGCGGCAGCCTGACCAGCCCCGGGATCCTCTCCGCGCTCCCTGAACCGCGTCCGCCCCTGCGTACGCTCCAGCGCCGCCTCCAGCGCTTGGTCCACGACGGCCTGCTCAACAAGCACGGCGCCCGGAAGGATGCCCACTACCGGATCGCCGAGCGCTTCTGAACGCCAATGCGCCATCTATCCGTCACTAGATGGCGCATGAAATCTCGTGAGACGTGCCTTGTACTTAGCTGATATTACGCGACTTCTTGTTGACGCCTGTTAACCATCGGGTCGCGGCTTTCAGCGGATGGGAATGAGCCGTTCTTCCTCCACCACCAACCGGAGGTGGAGGCGCAGTCAACGGAGGCCCCGGTCGGCAACGGCCGGGGCTTTCGCGTCTTCGCCCCAGTTCTCGCGGGGGTTTGCGCGTCGGCGACCTCCGCGCGCGCTCTCGGCGCCGGCGCGGCTGAGATCACGCGGGGCGCCCGAGGCGCCCGGTCTCGGGGCCGATCGTGCTCTCCGAGGCCGAGAGCGGGGAGAGAGCACGGCCCCTTGGCTAACCGCGGTGGCTCCCGGAGCCGGGGCGGTGGGGCCTTGGTTAACATCGGCGGGGTGCACAGGCGGAAGCACTTCGACGTGCAGATCGCCGACGGCCGCTTGGGATCGCACGCCGCCCCCGACATCCCCAGCCAGGCCCGCTCTGACGAGCGAAGCCAAGATCGCGCTGTTCCGATCCCTGTTCCGAGGCCGCGAGGACGTTTTCGCGCGCCGATGGGAGGGGAGGAATGGCAGGTCCGGTTACGCTCCAGCCTGCGCGAACGAATGGGTACGAGGGACATGCCGCAAACCCACCGTAAGATGCGGCGACTGCAGCGAACGGGTGCTGCTGCCGGTTACAGACGCGGTCGTCCAGGACCACCTGCTCGGGAAGCACGTGGTCGGCGTGTACCCGCTCCTACCCGACGAGACGTGCTGGTTCCTTGCGGCCGACTTCGATGGCCCGTCCTGGCAGGACGACATCGCCGCATTCCGCGAGACCTGCCAACGCCAGGGCCTCCCCGTGGCGATCGAGCGGTCGCGCTCCGGGAGCGGAGGGCACGCGTGGTTCTTCTTCGAGAAAGCGATCCCGGCCATCGCCGCCCGAGGGTTCGGCAGTCTCCTGTTGACCGAGACCCAGGATCGACGACCAGGGATCAGCTTCACGTCCTACGACCGCCTGTTCCCCAACCAGGACGCAATGCCGAAGGGCGGGTTTGGGAACCTCATCGCGCTGCCGCTGCAGCAAGGAGGCGCGCGCCCGCGACTGCACCTTGTTCCTGGACGATGCGATGCGCCCGTGGGACGACCCGTGGGCCTTCCTCGCATCCGTGCGCCGCGTCGATTCGGTCACGGTTGACGCACTCGTGCAGGACGCCACCCGATCCGGCCGAATCCTGGGAGTGCGGGCCGCGCCGAACTTCGAAGACGATGCCACGCCATGGGATCGCCCCCCGTCGGGTCGCCCTGCCGACCGGCAGATCGAGCTACCCCGACAGGTCAGAGGCACCCTCCGTCAACAGATCTTCGTCGAAACACGGGCACTCTCGCCGCTCGCCCGCATGCGCCTGAAGCGCATCGCCGCGTTCGAGAACCCCGTCTTCTTCGAGCGCGAGCGCATGCGTCTGTCGACGGCACGGATCCCCAGGGTGATCGCCTGCGCCGAGGAACTGCCTGAGCACATGGCCCTTCCTCGCGGGTGCGTTGACGAGGTTCGCGCGTTCCTCGAGTCCAACGGATCCCGGCTTGATCTGGAGGATCTTCGCGAGCCAGGCCATCCGACCGAATTCACGTTCCAGGGCGCTCTGCGCCCCGCGCAGGATGAGGCGGTCCTGCGACCATGCCGAGGGGTTCTCGGCCTCGACGGGAACCGGCACGTACAGCCCCCGCCGGACCCTTCGCAGCCATCCCTGCCGGCACCAGCGCGCGAGTTTCCGCGCAGCTTCGACCTGGCTGGCCCCCAGTTCAACCGCGACGTCCCTCACGGACACGAAGGCCCTGCCCGCCCGGAGTACCCGGGCGATCTCGCGACGGCCCTCGCCTGTGATCCCGGTTCCCACGCGACAACCCTACACCAGAAACGCCCTTCTGGTGAGAAATAGTGGCCTTTGCATGTCGCGTCAACAGAAGGCCGCGAATTTCTCCCGGACGCGAACAACTGGCCTTTGGTTGTCGCGCCAGTCGCCCGGGTCGCTTGGCTCTCCCGCTCTTGTTCGCCTTCGTGCCCGGCGGACTCAACGGGAGCCAACCCAAAACGCGAACATCTTCAAGGCGGCGGATCGGTGCGTCCGCAGGGGTCCGCGTACAAGCGCGGATTCTTGTGGGAGTTTCCGGGCTTCGGTGCTCGGCAGAATTGACCCGGTCGAAGAACTTCTCCAGGTCCAAGTCCACCACCCACTCGAAGCCCTCCTCCAGATGCCCCCTGGCTTCGGTTATTGCCGTGTGACAGCTTCTCCCCGGTCGGAAACCGTGGCTGCTCCCGTGGAACGCCGGCTCGTAGTTCGGGCTGAGCACCTGGTGCACCGCCTGTTGTACGACCCGATCCACCACGTTCGGTATGCCAAGTCCTCGCTGGCCGCCGCTTGCCTTCGGGATCCGGACCCGGCGGATCAGGCCGGGCCGATAACTTCCGTCCAGCAGCGCGCGTCCCAGCGCCGGCACGATTTCGCCGATGTGCTCGCGCACCTCATCGATGCCTACCGCTCACGGCTTCACCGTCACGGAGTCCGGGAGGTCTTCCCGGGTAGGTACGCGAGACTTCGTACCATGCCCGTCGCCACTACGCGCTCCCCTCCGGCGGATTGCGGGCTTCGCCGCCACGAGCCGGCTCGCCCAGGGGTCGCGCGCCCTACGGCGCTTCGCTTGCGCTCGGGTCGGTACTGCACCTTCGACTTCCACCAGACTCCCCCTCACGGGACCTGCCTCGGACCTCGCGGCTCGCCGCAGACGGACCGCTACTCCGGCCCAGCACCCTTGTCTCTTCGGTGTGGGGTTCCCCCCATCTGTCGGGCGTGCCATCCGAGGCACGCCCTCCCCAGGCTTCGCCTGGGAGATGGGGCCCAGCGTCAGGGTCCCCAGAGGACTTCCACCTCCTATCTCGCGCCCATGCCGGGCGCACCCGCGCCCTGCGGCCACGGCCGCAGGGCCGTCGGCGTCACTCGTAATAGAACTGCCCCATCCGGTCGAAGGTTACGGCGCCGAGCGCGGCCATGAGGAACGAGGCGACCAGCAGGACCTTGAAGGTGCGCGTCCCGAACGACGCGCCGCCGACCGCGAGCAGCAGGAACAGGTACGGCAGGAAGTCGAGCCCGAACCGGTACCCGAACTGCTCCCAGCCGGTGTTCTGGTAGAACAGGTCTGGGATCGAGACCACTGCCGCGGTGATCGCCGCGTTGCGCGCGAACGCCGACCAGCGCGCCGGCCAGAGTACGTAGATCAGCGCCGGGGTCACGAAGAACAGCGACAGCCCGTGGCGGGTGATGTGGATGAACGGCGGGAACGTGTCGATCACCGGCGGGTTCGTGATCGCAGCGGCCAGGTTCGCCTTCAGGAACCACCACGAGAACAGGCCGTGGTCGCGGATCGACGCGCGCGTGCCGTTCGCGATGTACGTGTGCCCGAACTCGAACGGGTTCTCGAAGCGGGCCTGGTTGTACGCCATCAGCGCGAGCCCGATCGCGAGCACCGGCGCGGCGAACAGCGCGCCCTTCCGCAGCAGCGTGCCCCAGCCGGGCCAGCGCATGCGATCGCCGTCGCGGAACATCTCCAGCGCGAAGAACGGGACGGCGAACGCGATCGGCGTGCGCGTGGCCATGCCGAGCCCGAGCATCAGCCCCGCCAGGAGCGGCCGTCGCGCCTCGATCGCGAACAGGATGTAGGCCGCGTGGGCCGTGATCGCCAGGATCAGCGCCGAGTACCAGACCTCGCCGCGGATCGCCGAGAAGAAGTTCACGGTCCCGAACGTGAACAGGATCGAAAGGAGCACGTTCTCGCGCGGGGGGGGCGCGGACAGGCCGCGCGTCCGCAGGTACTCGAGGAGCGTGAACAGCAGCAGCGCGTTCAGCGCCGCGTTCAGGACGGTGAACAGGACGTCGTTGAAGTCGTAGCCCCAGATCAGGAAGCCCGGCATCATCACGAACGCCGGGAACGGCGGGAACGACATGTAGTGCCGGCTCTCGTCGCAGCGAGCGTTGCCGTTCGGCCCGCACGTGCGCGCCACGTCGAGGTCGGCGTCGATCACGTACTCCCGGCGGTCGAACGTGATGAAGCGCTTCTTCTGGTCGCCCTGCTGGTCCGACCACGGGAACACGCCCTTGACCACCGTGTCGTCCGTCAGCGTGATCTCCCGGACGGTCGCCCAGTCGTTCCAGCCGATCGCCTTGCCGGACCCGTCGGTCAGGTGCCGGTCCACCGCGTCCTGGAGCCCGGGCGGGTCGTCCGGCCGGTCCTGGCCGCCCCTGAACCGGCGCGGCGTGTCGGTATCCAGGCGCCCGTCCAGGAACGAGTTGGCGAGGTCCATGAAGTGGAAGTGCCGCGACGGCTCGAGCACGCGGTCGAAGCTGAACAGGGCGAGGACCGCGGCGCTTCCCGCGAACAGGAGCACGGGCAGCATCCGGCGGCGGCGACTCGGGTTCTCCACTTCCACTCCGGGCCGAACCGGCGCGGAATATAGCACGGCGCGATGCGGAGACGGGTACGGGCACGGACGGGTACGGGAGACCGGTCTCGTGGTATTCTTCGGCCCGCGCGAGGGACCGATGCCGCTGGTTTCGCTCCACAACGTGACGAAGCGATACCCCAACGGCACCGAGGCGATCCGCGGCCTCTCGTTCGAGGTCGGAAAGGGGGAGTTCGTCTTCCTGTCCGGGCCGTCCGGCGCCGGCAAGACCACGCTCATCCGCCTGCTGCTCCGCATGGAGCAGGCGTCCGAGGGCGACGTACTGGTCTTCGGCCGCAACCTGCGCGCGCTCCGCCGCTCGGCCGTCCCGTACCTGCGCCGCAACATCGGCGTGGTATTCCAGGACTTCCGCCTGCTCCCCGACCGGACCGTCTTCGAGAACGTCGGCCTCGGCCTGCACGTCCTCGGGCTCTCGCGCCGCGAGGTCCGGGACCGCGTCGAGGGCGTGCTCTACGACCTGTCCATCGATCGCTACGCGAACGCCTTCCCGCCGATGCTCTCGGGCGGCGAGCAGCAGCGCGTGGCCATCGCGCGCGCCATCGTCATGCAGCCGGCACTGGTCCTCGCCGACGAGCCCACGGGCAACCTCGACTGGGAGCTGTCGAACGACATCGTGCGCCTGTTCGAGAACCTGAACTCGCGCGGCACCACCGTGATGATGGCCACGCACGACCGGTTCCTGCTGGAGGCGTACCCGCGGCGAACGTTGCTCCTGAACAAGGGCTTCATGATCGAGGACCGCGTCGGGTACGCGGTGCCGAAGGGGGGCTGACCGGTGGCGGCGGCCAAGGGCAAGGGCAGGGAACGCAAGAAGGACTTCGGGCCGATCGGCGACCCGTCGCGCCTCGCCACGGTCCGGCGCGCCGCCCACCTGCTGACCGAGGGCGTCAAGGGCCTCGCCATCTCGCCGGGCCAGACGCTCGCGTGCATCGTGTCGCTCGCGGTCGCGGCGTGCCTGGTCACGCTGTTCGCCTCGTACGGCTCGCTCGCCGTCTCGCTGCTCGACCGGGCCGGCCAGCGCGCGCGCGTCCTCGTCTACCTGAAGGACGAGGTCCCGAGCGCCACGGTCGAGGACGTGATCCGGCGCGTCCGCGCGCGCACCGAGGTGGACAAGGTCGAGTACCTGTCCCGCGAGCAGGACCGCGCTCGCAACACGGCCCTTTTGCCGAAGGACCTGGTCGGACGCCTCCAGCCCGACTCCGTACCGGGCCAGCACTGCCTCGATGTCTCGTTCCGCGACACGCCGGGCCGCGCGCCCGACGTGGCCGCGGTCGCATCGCTGCTCCGCGCGATCGAGGGCGTGGACGTGGTCGCGGAGCCGCCCGTCGGCGCCGCCCGAATCCGCTCCGCCGCGGCGGCGGTCGGCTTCGGCCGCCTCGTGCTGACGCTCGCCGCCGTCCTGCTCCTCGCGAGCACCGTGTTCTTCGTGATCGGCACCCTCACGCGCACCATGGAGCGCCGCCGCGACGAGATGACGATCCTCCGGCTCGTCGGCGCGACCGACGCGTTCGTGCGCGTCCCGCTGTTCGTGCAGGGCGTGCTCCAGGGCGTGATCGGCGTCCTCTGCGGCGCGATCGCCGCCCTGATCGTCGCCGGCGCCACGAACGCCTGGATCGGCGGCGACCTCGGCGTCGGGGTCCGCGTACCCGTGCACCCGGCCGCCACCCTCTCTCTCGCGGTCCTGGTCGGCGCGGCGGTGGGCGCGTTCGGGGCGTTCATCGCGTCGATCCGGAGGCTTCCGTGATTCGCGGGCGCGTCGGCCTCGCGCTCCTCGCCGTCCCGGCCGGCCTCGCCGCCATCGTCCTCCGGCCCGCGCCCGCGCGGGCCGACCCCGACGACCTCCGCGCCCTGCTCCGCGAGGAGCAGTCCGTCCTCGCCGCGCTCGATCGGCACGTGTTCGAGGCGCGCCGCGCCGACGCGGCGGTGAAGGCATCCGAGTCCGCCAGGGCCGCCGCCGAGGCCCGCGCCACCGCGGCCCGCGAGGTGCTGGCTGCCGCGAAGCGCGACGAGGCCGCCGCCCGTGCCCTGCTGCTCGACTCGCTCCGCCTGGCCGCGGCCGCCGCGCCGTACGGCACGGCAGCGACGCTCCTCCTCGGCCCCGAGGGCGAGGAGGTCTCCCGCCGCCGCGCCCTGGTCGATCGCCTCGCCGCGCGGCAGGCGCGCGAGATGGAATCGCTGGGCCGCGCGTCAGACCTCGCTGCCGCCGCGGAGTTCCGCGCCGGGATCGAGCGCGCGAACGCCTACGCGATCGCCGCGGCGGAGCGCGAGGCGCGCGACCGGCTGGCCACGGAGACGACCGCACGCCAGGCCCTGCTCGCGGCGCTCGAGAAGGACCGCGCCCTGGCCCAGCGCCACGCGACCGAGATCGGCGCGGTCGAACGCGCGCTCGTCGCCGAGATCGAGCGCAGGCTGTCGAGCCGCCCCTCCGCGGTGCCGTTCGAGTCGCTGCGCGGCCGGTTGCGCAACCCCATGGCGGAGTCGCGCGTGGAGCTGCCGTTCGGCGATCGCGTCCACCCGACGTTCAAGACCGTGACCCCCCACCCGGGGCTGACGCTCAGGTTCGACGGCGCAGTCCGCAACGTCCGCGCGGTCGCGTTCGGTCGCGCCGTGCACGTCGGCGCGGTCCGCGGTCTCGGCACGACCGTGGTGCTCGACCACGCGTCCGGCTGGTACACGGTCTATGCCGGGCTGACCGGGACCGGGATCGCCGAGGGCGCGATCGTGCGCGAGGGCGATCTCGTCGGGCAGGTCGAGCGGGCCCCGGGCGACGAGGCCGCGCGGCTGTACTTCGAGCTGCGGCGCGGGTCAGAGGCGATCGATCCGGCGCCCTTCATGGCGCGCCGCAGGGAGGCCAGGTGATCCCGGGCCGACGCTTCGCGGCCGTCCCCGCAGCCCTCGCCGCCGCCCTGGCCGCCGCCCTGGCCGCCGTCATGGCCGCCGCCCTCGCCGCCGCCCTGGCGCCGCTCGCGACCCGGGCGCAGGCGGCCCCGGCAGCCCTCGCCGCCGCCCTCGCCGCCGCCCTCGCCGCCGCCCTGGCGCCGCTCGCGACCCGGGCGCAGGCGGCCCCCGCAGCCCTCGCCGCCGCCCTCGCCGCCGCCCTCGCCGCCGCCCTGGCCGCCGCCCTGGCCGCCGCCCTGGCGCCGCTCGCGACCCGGGCGCAGGCGGCCCCGGCAGCCCTCGCCGCCGCCCTGGCCGCCGCCCTGGCCGCCGCCCTGGCGCCGCTCGCGACCCGGGCGCAGGCGGCCCCGGCAGCCCCGCCGCAGCCGGTCCCGCCCGCGTCCGCGCTCGTCGCGATCGTGATCGACGACGTCGAGTCGCTCGAGCAGGCCGTGCAGTTCGGGGCCGTGCCGCTGCCGCTGGCGTTCGCCGTGCTCCCGACGTCCCCGGGAGCGCCCGCGGTCGCGGCACACCTGTCCGTCAAGCACCGCGAGTACCTGATCCACCTGCCGATGGAGCCGATCGAGGCGGACCACGTCACGGGCCCCGGCTTCCTGAACGTCGCGATGGACGACGCGGTGATCGCGGCCGTGCTGGACAGGCACTTCGAGGCGGTGCCGGGCGCGAAGGGCGCGAACAACCACATGGGTTCCCGCTTCACGGCCGATGCGGCGCGCATGGAGGCCGTCCTGAAGGTCCTGGCGAAGCGCGGCATGTACTGGGTGGACTCGCGCACCGCGATCGACACGGCCGGACGGTCCGCCGCCGCGGCCGCGGGCGTGCCCGAGCTGGACCGGGACGTGTTCCTGGACAACGACCCGTCCGAGGAGGCGGTCGCCGCGAAGCTCGCCGAGCTGGTCGCCATCGCCCGCCAGCGCGGCTGCGCGGTCGGGATCGGCCACCCGAGGCCCGGCACAGCGGCGGCGCTCGCCAGGTTCGCTGGGGAACTCGCGGATGCGGCCGCGCGGAAGCCCGCCCCCGGCGCGGGCCCCCCGCCGCCGCGGGTCGAGGTCGTCCCGGTGTCGCGACTCCTCTCGACCCCGTGCCGTCACTGAGGGCCCGGCTGAAGCAGGCGCCCGGCCCCTACAGCCCCATCGCCTCGGCCAGGTGCGCCTCGCACAGCGCGGTCGGGTCGCCGGTCGCGCGGCGGGCCGCGGCGCACGCGGCGCACTTCTCCGCGACCTCGTACGCGCGGCCCGATCGCTCCGACTGGAAGACCTCGCGCGCCCGCTCCCCGGCGGACACGCGCGGGGTCGCCGCCGGGTCCCATTCGGCCAGGCCCGCGAGCCGGCGGACCCCTGCGGCGGTCACGCGCTTCCGCTGCCGCCTGCTGCCCGGTCCGTCCTGCACGTCCCCTGCCTCCCCGAACCTGCCCCGGAAGCATACCAGCGACCGCGCGCCCTGAGGTATGCTCGCCGGCATGGCGCCCGTCCTCACCGTCCGGGGGCTCGTCACGGCCGTCCGCGGCCCGGCCGGCGTGCGGACGCTCCTCGGTGGGGTGGACCTCGACGTGGCCGAGGGCGAGACCGTCGGGCTGGTGGGCGAGTCGGGGTGCGGGAAGACGCTCCTGTGCCTGTCGGTGTTCGCGGGGGTTCGGCCGTTCCCCGGGGTCGTGGCCGGCGAGGTGCGGCTTGGGGCGCGCGGCGCCGAGGCCGACCTGACCGCGGGCCTCGCGGCGTCGATCCCCCCCGCGATCGCGGCGGATCCCGCGCGCGTCCCGGACCGCGTCGCGGCCCGGTGGAAGGCCAGGCACGCCCGCAACGTGGCCCCGTTCCGCGGGACCGTCATGGCCTACCTGCACCAGAACTCGCCCCAGGCGCTCGACCCGCTCGAGCCGGTCGGACATGCCGTGGCCCGCAGCATCCGCCGGGCGGCCCCTTCGGTCGGACGCCGCGACGCCGCGAGGCGCGCCGTGGAGCTGCTGGAGCGCCTCGCGCTCCGCGACCCGGCGCGCGTCGCCCGCTGCCGCCCGCACGAGCTGTCCGTCGGCATGGCGAAGCGCGTGGCGACCGCACAGGCGCTCGCGCTGAGGCCCGCGATCCTGTTCGTGGACGAGCCGACGACCGGCCTCGACCTCGTGGTACAGGGCGAGGTCCTGGAGCTGTTCCGCGAGGTCCGTCGCGACGCCGGCACGTCGGTCGTGTTCGTATCGCACGAGATCGACCTCCTGAGCCACGTCGCGGACAGGGTCGTGGTCCTGCGCGACGGCGGGGTGGAGGACTCGGGCGCGTGGGGGCGCTACTTCGGCCCGGAGCCCGCCGCGTCCGGGTACGCCTCCACGCTGCTCGGGACCGCTTCGGGGGGCAGATGAGGCTGGTGGTCGAGGCGCTCGAGGTCCGCCTCGGCGGGCACCGCGTGCTCGACGGCGTCGCGTTCTCGGCGGACGACGGCGAGCGACTGGGCCTAGTCGGCGAGTCGGGGTCGGGGAAGTCCACGCTCGCGCGCGCGGTCACGCGCCTCGCCCGGGTGGATCGCGGCCGGGTGAGCCTCGGCGGGACGGATCTGCTCGCGCTCCGCGGGGCGGACCTGCGCCGGAGCCGGCGCCGGTTCCAGATGATGTTCCAGAACCCCTACGCAATCCTCGACCCGTGCATGACCGTGGCCGGGCACCTGGCGGAGACGCTCTCGGTCCACGGGGGCGCGGGCGGTAGCGGCGGCGGCGGCGAGCCTGCCGCGCGCATCGAGTCGCTGCTCGTCCGCGTCGGCCTCCCGGGCCGCGGAGACGCCCTGCCGGGGGAGCTGTCCGGGGGCCAGCGGCGCCGCGCGTGCCTCGCCCGGGTGCTCGCGACCACGCCGGAGCTGCTGATCGTCGACGAGCCGACGACCGGGCTCGACGCGATCGCCCGGGCCGGAGTCCTGTCCGTGCTCCGCGAGGCGGCCGTGCCCGTCCCCGTCTTCCTCCTGATCACCCACGACCTGCGCGACGTGCGCGCCCTGTGCACGCGCGTCCTGGTGCTCCACGACGGCCGGATCGTCGAGGACCGGCCCGCGGCCGGCTTCACCCCCGGCACGCCGGGTCTCCACCCGTACGCCGCGTCGCTGCTCGACGCGGAGCGCCGGCTGGCGCGGGCATCCAACCCGCCGGCCGGGTCCGGCACGCCTTGACGGGCAGCCCCCCGAAGGCGGAGAATGACTCCCGGTCCGGCGGGCGGAGGCTTGCGATGGCGGGGCGTTTCCGGGCGACGGGGATCCTGCTGGGGGAGGTCGCGCCGGCCCTCGCCCTCCTGCTCGCGGCGTGCACGTCGTCGTCGGTGCCATTCAAGCCCGCCGTGGACCTCGACGTGAAGGCGGACGCGCCGCGCGACGGGGCGAACGGCGACGGCGCGATCGTCATCCCGGACCCGGACGGCGACCCCACCGTCCCCGAGCAGGGCGGCGAGCCGGACGACGTCCTGCCCGCGGACCCGGGCGAGACCACGTTCACCGAGGTGATCCCGGGCAAGACCCCCTGCAAGTCGAACTCGGACTGTCCCGGGGGGTTCTGCGTGCACGGCTGGGACGGCGACGTCTGCACGACCCCGTGCATGGAGACCTGCCCCGTGGGGTGGACCTGCAAGCAGATCCCCCTGCCCGGCCAGGACGTGCAGTTCGCGTGCGTCCCGGCCTTCGTGACGCTGTGCAACCCCTGCCGGACCGACCAGGACTGCATCGGCCAGGGCTACTCGACCCGGGCGTTCTGCATGTCCCGCGGCCTCGATGGCCGCTTCTGCACCGAGCCGTGCGACGCGACCCTCCCCTGCCCTACCGGCTACGACTGCCTCGCCGCGCCCGACGCCTCCGACCGCGGCGGCGGCACGTGGTGCATCTGGTCGGGCGAGGGGTGCGAGTGCCACGGCACGGCCGCGCTCCACGGCTTCGAGACCGGCTGCGGCGTGTCGAACGACTTCGGGAAGTGCACCGGGTCCAGGCGCTGCACCCCCGACGGCCTGACCGCATGCGACGCCGCGACCCCCGCGGTGGAGACATGCAACGGGCTCGACGACGACTGCGACGGCAAGTCGGACGAGGGCTTCGTCGATTGCGATTCGGACGGGATCGCCGACTGTGTCGACCCGGACATCGACGGGGACGGGATCCGCGAGGACGGCGACGGGAGCGGCACGGCGGGGGACAACCCGTGCACCGGCGGGGAGACGCAGAAGTGCGACGACAACTGCCCGAAGTGCGGCTACGTCAACCCGGGCCAGGAGGACGCGAACGGCGACGGGATCGGCGACATGTGCGACGCCTGCATGGTGGACAAGGACCAGGACGGGTTCACCGCGTGCGACGACTGCGACGACCTGGACAAGACCATCCACCCCGGCGCAGCCGAGGTCTGCAACGGGCGCGACGACGACTGCGACGGGAAGATCGACCCGGAGGACTCGACCGGCTGCAAGTCATGGTTCCGGGACGACGACGAGGACGGCTGGGGGCTCGACACGTCCAGGCGCTGCCTGTGCAAGCCGGAACCGCCGTGGACCGCGCAGATCGGCGGTGACTGCGACGACCTGCGCCCGACCGTCAACCCGAACGGGCTCGAGGTGTGCAACGGCCTCGACGACGACTGCAACGGCGAGGTGGACCCGACGGGGATCGCCGGGTGCAAGCCCCACTACCTGGACGCGGACGGCGACTCGTGGGGCGACGCCAAGCAGTGGAAGTGCCAGTGCGCGCCGATGGGCCCGTACTCGGCGACCGACAAGGGCGACTGCGACGACGACGACGCCTCGGTCTGGCCGGGGGCGCCCGAGAAGTGCGACGGCAAGGACAACGACTGCGACGGTTTCGAGGAGGGGGAGGCCGACCGGGCGTGCTCGACCGACTGCGGGTCCGGGTGGCAGTCCTGCGTCGGCGGCGCGCTCGAGCCGTGCACCGCGCCTCCCGTGAACACCTGCATCGACTACGGGTCGAGTTGCGCGGAGTACTCCACCTGCGGCGAGTGCATGCCGAAGCCCGCGGACCGGTGCGACGGCACGGACGAGGATTGCGACGGCGTGATCGACCCTGGCTTCTCGATCGCCGATTGGGACGGCTCGACGCGCGCGCTCGGGGAGTCCTGCGGGACCGGCCGCTGCTCCGGCGGCACGGTCGAGTGCATGCCGAGCGGGGCGGCCGCGCGCTGCTCGACCGCGCTGCTCGCGGCCGACGAGCAGTGCAACGGCGAGGACGACGATTGCGACGGCGTGGCGGACGACGGCGTGACGATCCTGTTCTACCGCGACGCCGACCAGGACGGGTACGGCGTGACCGAGGACGGCGTGTCCGCGTGCGAGGCGCCGCCCGGCTTCGTGCCGGACGGCGGCGACTGCGACGACGGGGACGACACGATCAACCCCGCCGCGATCGAGACGTGCGACCTCGTGGACCAGGACTGCGACGGCAAGACCGACGAGGGTCTGCGCGCGCCCTACTGGCTGGACTCGGATTCCGACGGGTACGGCAACCCATCGGTCAGGCTCGACGCGTGCACGGCGCCGCAGGGGTACATCGGCAACGACCTCGACTGCGACGACTCGGACCCCGCGATCCGGCCGGGCGCGACCGAGGAGTGCGACAAGAAGGACAACGACTGCGACGCCGTGGTGGACCGGTTCGGCCGGACGTGCAACCAGGGCTGCGCCGACGGCCGGGAGACGTGCGAGGCCGGTGTGTGGCTGCCGTGCGACGCGCCGAAGCCCTTGTCCTGCATGAACTACTCGACGTGCGGGTACGGCCAGGTCTGCGCGGTGGCGTGCCCGGAGACGCCGGTCGAGGCGTGCAACGGCCGCGACGACGACTGCAACGGCTCGATCCCCCCGAACGAGGCCGACGCGGACGGGGACGGCTGGCGCGTGTGCGAGGCGGATTGCGACGACGGCGACGCGAGCGTGTTCCCGGGCGCGGCGGAGAAGTGCGACGGCAAGGACAACGACTGCGCCGGCCTGGTGGATTCGTTCAGCGAGCCGTGCTCGACGATGTGCGGGAACGGGACGCGCACGTGCCAGGGCGGAAGCTGGACCACGTGCACGGCCCAGGCGCCGAAGACCTGCACCGACTGGGCGAGCTGCGGCTCGCAGCAGCTCTGCGTCGAGGCCTGCCCCCCGATGCCGGCCGAGCAGTGCGACGGCATCGACCAGAACTGCAACGGCGTCACGGACGAAGGCTACCAGTGCCGCCTCGGCGCGATCGAGCAGCAGCCCTGCGGGGGGTGCGGCTACCAGACGCGGACGTGCCTGGGCGGGTGCGTGTGGAGCAGCTGGGGCTCGTGCGGCGGCGGCGGCGTGTGCACGCCGGGCGATTCCGAGACGCGACCCTGCGGCGACTGCGGCTCGCAGACGCGGTACTGCAGCTCCTCGTGCTCCTGGGGCTCGTGGGGCACGTGCTCGGGCCAGGGCGTCTGCTCGCCGGGCGACACGGACACCGGTTCCTGCGGGAACTGCGGCATCCGGACCCGCTCGTGCAACTCGAGCTGCTCGTGGGGCGGCTGGGGGTCCTGTACCGGCCAGGGCGCCTGCGCGCCGGGCAGCCAGCAGTCCCAGGGCTGCGGCCTGTGCGGCACCCAGTACCGCACCTGCACGTCCAACTGCGCGTGGCCGTCGTGGGGGACGTGCCAGGGCCAGGGGGTGTGCAGCCCCGGCACCACGACGGGCGGCTGCGACTCGTGCTCGCAGAAGGTGTGCGGGTCCAACTGCCAGTGGGGCGGGTGCACGCTCAAGCCGGGCAACGCGTGCAACTGGGAGAGCGGCTTCAACCACCGGTGCTGCTGGAAGTACGGGAACGACGGCTTCCAGTGGTGCCTGTCGAACTGCCAGTGGAGCACGGACTGCCGGACGGATTTCAGCTGCAACTGAGGCCGGCTCGCCGCGCGTCCCTACAGCTTCCAGAACTCGCGGTACTTCGACAGGTGGCGGGAGGCGTCGCCGAGCGGCAGGTCATCGAGCGCGCCCTTCGGCTTGAGCTTCACGTCCGCGTGCATCCCG
>VGRB01000043.1 GCA_016875475.1 Deltaproteobacteria bacterium | reverse complement strand
TTTTGGCCAGCGCGGCGGCCGTGACGGTCGTCGGATGGGGCGCGGGCGCTCGGGCGGCGGACTGCGCAGAGGGCACGAAGCTCGGCGACGACTGCCACGGCATCACCTACGCCGGCTGCTGCGACGGCGCGAAGACCATGTGGTGCGGCAACGCGGAAGGCGACACCGGGCCGCTCTGCGGCATCGACTGCGGCGCGGACGCCATGCCGTCCGAGTGCGGCTGGAAGGCGGCGGCCGAGTTCTACGGGTGCGGCGGGGAGGGCACGGACCCGACCGGCACGGCGCCGATCGACTGCGGGTGGTCGTGTACCCCGAGCTGCGACGGCAAGCAGTGCGGCGACGACGGCTGCCTCGGCGACTGCGCGGGCGCCGCGGGCTGCGGCGAGGGCAAGTTCTGCGCGGGCGACGCCACGTGCAAGGACTGCGCGTGCGGCGACAAGGTCTGCGGCGCGGACGAGTGCGGCCGCCCCTGCGGCACCTGCACCGACGGCAAGTGGTGCGTTGACGGCGCGTGCGTCGCCGAGCCCCCGGCCGAGTGCGTCGAGGTCGAGACCCCCGGGTGCCCGGGCTGCGCGTGCGAGGAGTGCGTGTGCACGCTCGACCCGTACTGCTGCGGCAAGAAGAAGGACGGCACCCCGGATCCCGACGGCAAGTGGGACTACCTCTGCGTCGCGATGTGCGGCGACGACTGCGGCGGCGCGGACTGCTGCCGGCCCGACTGCACGGACGCGGAGTGCGGCGACGACGGCTGCGACGGCTCCTGCGGCACCTGCGCGGACGCGGCTGCGGTGTGCTTCAAGGGCAAGTGCTGCATTCCGAGCTGCACCGACAAGGAGTGCGGCGACGACGGCTGCGGCGGCACCTGCGGCGCGGCCGAGGGCTGCGGCGAGGGCAGGTTCTGCAACGACCTGTCCAAGTGCGAGGCGTGCACCTGCGGCGACAAGACCTGCGGCTACGACCAGTGCTACAACGCGTGCGGCGCGAACGATGGCGCCTGCGCCGAGGGCGAGTACTGCGACCCGACCGACCACTGCAAGGCCTGCTCGTGCGACGGCAAGGTCTGCGGCGGCGACGGCTGCGGCAACCCATGCGGCACCTGCACGGACGGCAAGGGCTGCACGCCCGACGGCCAGTGCGTCGAGGTCCCGGCCGGCTGCACCACGAACTACAACACCGGCGGGTGCGACGGCTGCGCGTGCGAGGCCTGCGTGTGCGCGCTCGACGCGAACTGCTGCGGCGCGGAAGGCTGGTGGGGCTCCATGTGCGTGCAGTACTGCTCCGATGACTGCGGCACGCACTGCCCCGAGGACATCTGCATGCCGGACTGCACCGACGTCGAGTGCGGTACCGACACCTGCGGCGGGACCTGCGGGGCCTGCGGCGAGAAGCAGTTCTGCAACCTCGGCAAGTGCGCGGACTGCACCTGCGACGGCAAGGCCTGCGGCGACGACGGCTGCGGCACGTCCTGCGGCGAGTGCACCGACGGGAAGAAGTGCGAGGACGGCCAGTGCGTGGCGGACGAGTGCCTGGGCATCTCGGAGATCGGCTGCTGCGCGGGCGCGATCAACAAGTACTGCTGGAACGGCCTCCAGTCGGAGGATTGCGGCGCGGACGGCTGCGGCTGGGACGCGGATAACGGCTGGTACGGCTGCGGCGGCTCCGGCACGGACCCGAACGGCGAGTACTCGATCGACTGCCCCGAGTGCACCTGGGGTTCCTGCGAAGGCAGGGAGTGCGGCGACAACGGGTGCATGGCCGGCGTGTCCTGCGGCGAGTGCCCGGCGGGCAAGACCTGCTCCCCCGACGGCAAGTGCCTGTCCGGATACCCGGAGGCGTGCCTCGGCGAGGGCGAGCCTAGCGCCGATTCCTGCGAGGGGTCCGTCGAGTCGTACGAGGGCTGCTGCGACAACAAGACCCGCGTCGTGTGGTGCGACGAGGGCAAGCTCTACTGCCTCGACTGCATGGCCAGCGAGAACCCGGAGAGCCAGCAGTGCGGCTGGGGCAGCGAGGAGCAGCCGTTCTACATCTGCGGCGGCACGGGCGAGGACCCGACCGGCACGGCCCCGCTGGAGTGTGCGGAGGGGCCGGTCTGCACGCCCGAGTGCACCGACAAGGAGTGCGGGAACGGCGGGTGCGCGGACCAGGCCGACGCGTGCGGCAAGTGCGCGGCCGGCAAGGTCTGCAGCGCCGAGTTCAAGTGCGTGGACTGCGCCCCGAACTGCCTCGACAAGGAGTGCGGCGACGACGGGTGCGGCGGCAAGTGCGGCGAGTGCGGCGCGGGCGAGGCCTGCGAGGCCGGCAAGTGCAAGTGCGTCCCGCAGTGCACCGGCAAGGTGTGCGGCGACGACGGCTGCGGCGCCACGTGCGGCACGTGCAAGACCGGCGAGACCTGCGAGGCCGGCAAGTGCGTCGGCACGACCACGCCCGAGACCGGCACGCCCGACGTCCCGGCCACGGACGCCCCGAAGACCGACACCCCGGCGGGCGACGTCCCGGCCGGCGACACCCCGACCGGCGACGGCACCGGCGGCGGGTCGGGCGGCGGCGGCGGCTGCACCGCAGGCGCGGGCGCGACGGCGATCCCGTTCGCGCTGCTCCTGTCCTCGCTCGGCCTCGCCGTCCTGCGGCGCCGCGACTAGTCGAATCACACGCGTCCGCGCGCGGGCCTGCGCGCGGACGCGCCTCCGCATCACCCCGCATCGCGCTATACTCGGCCGTCCCGGACGGGGTCCCCATGTTCACCGGGATCGTCGAGACGGTCGGAACGGTCGCTGCCGTGCGCCGCGAGCGCGGCGGGGCGACGATCCCGATCCGCGCCGCGCTCCCGTCCGGACCGTTCGTGATCGGCGAGAGCATCGCGGTTTCCGGGCCTTGCCTCACGGTCGAACGCGTCGTGGCCGGCGGATTCGAGTGCTTCGCGTCCGCCGAAACGCTTGCCCGGACAACGCTTTCGCGGCTCGCGCCGGGGTCGCGCGTGAACCTGGAGCGCGCGCTCGCGATCGGCGGGCGACTTGGCGGCCACCTGGTGTCCGGTCACGTGGACGGGGTCGGCCGCCTGCGCCGGACCGAGGCTTCCGGATCCGCCCGGGAGCTGTGGATCGAGGCCCCTGGCGACCTCGGTCCCCTCCTCGCCCCGAAGGGGTCGGTCGCGATCGACGGGGTGAGCCTGACCGTCAACCGGGTGAGACTGCCGGAGTTCTCGGTCACGATCGTGCCCCACACCCTGTCCGCCACGACGCTCGCGGACCTCGCCCCGGGTTCGCAGGTCAACCTCGAGGCGGACGTGGTTGCGCGCTACGTGGCTTCGATCCTCGCGGGCCGCGGGGGCGGGCTGACCGGGGAGAGGCTGGCTGCCCTGGGCTGGCTCGACGAGGAGGAGCGGTGACCGGACTGCGTTCGCCCGAATCCGCGGCTGCCGCGGCATGCTTCTTCGCGATTGGCGCCCTTGCGGCCGGCCTCTCCGGCTGCGGCTCCGCCACGTCGGACGGCGGCGCCGACGGAACCGTCGCGAACGAGCCGCCGTCGTTCCCCCTCTCGTCCGTCCAGGACGACCTGGCCGAGGCGGACTTCCTCGCGCTCGCGGACGGCGACGCGGACCTCGCCGCGCTCCGCGCGAACCTGTCGGGCGCGGGGTTCGGGACGTTCGTGGTCGCGGGCGCGGTCGGGGACGATGCGGCGCGGCTCGAGTTCGCCGCGTACTCGAACGCCTCCGGCGAAACGCGCACGCTCGTCCGGCACTGCGCGGGCGAGGACTGCGTCCGGGCGGTCGCCGAGGAGGCGGACGGCGCGATCCGCTGGATCGACGCGGCCGGGGCCGACGTCACGCCGCGCGCGGTCGCCCTCCCCCCCCTGCTCCGCGAGCAGGCGGTCGGGGGCACGGCGACCCGCGTCGTCTCGGCGCTGTCGGACGGCGAGCCCGTGGACGTCGCCGCGGTGGACCTGTCCCGGCGGCGCCTCCTCGTCATGAACCAGTTCGGCGCGACAACCGGCCTTGCCGCGACGGACGTGGCCGGCACGCTCGCGACGGCCGGCGGCTTCGACGAGGTGATCGCCGACGACCACGCGACGTGGGACGCGATCCGGTCAGCGATCACGACCGCCTACCCGCACGAGGTCATGGTGTGGATCGGCCAGCCCGTCCGGATGCTGCACAAGCAGCCGGTCGCGAAGGGCGAGCCCGGCTGGTACAAGTCGATCGGGATGGAGGCGGCCAGCGGGCTCTACGGTCTTCGCAAGGTCGCGTCCGAGGATATGTCCAGGGCGTTCAAGTCGGCTCCGCTCGCGGGCCCGGGCGTGGTCCTGCTGGTCGGGTCCGAATCGCTCGGCGACGGCACCGAGGGCATGAACATGCCGGCCGCGATCCCGCAGCAGCTCGAGCTGCCGGGCAAGGTCGTGGCCGGCTTCACGGGCGACGCGCACCCCGCCGTCCTGCTGGCCGTGGCGCGCGCGTTCCTGGATGGCCTCGGGACCGGGAAGACGGCGGGCGACGCGCGCGACGCCGCGAACGGGCTGGTCGAGGCCTGGGACCTGCCCGCGCGGCTCGCGTTCACGGACGAGTCCGACGCGGCGTTCCGGCTCCTGCCCCCGCGCGCGTCGTTCTGGGGGGGGAAGGTGCCGGCGTCCGCGAGCATGAAGCTGTACCTGCACATGCGCCTGTGGTGCGCGGCCAAGCCGGGCGCGTCCTTCAAGGCGATCGAGGAGAACCAGGGCAACTCGGGCTTCGAGGAGATGGAGATCGACGGGCCCGTGTTCCGCGGGAACATGGAACGCGAATACGATCCGGGGCAGTTCCATCGCGCCGAGGTGGTCGGGGTCCTCGGCGAGGTCCGGAAGGGCGCGCACTTCTACTTCGCGTATCGCGGCGACGTGAAGAAGGGCTACGTCGGGCTCACGATGTACGCGAACGCCGAGATCACGGACGTCCGGGAAGACGAGGCCGAGACGCGCGTGTCGTTCGCCGGCTCGGTGGTGGCGCTGCCGTTCGCGGCGAACGGCGGGCAGTCGTGCGAGCTGCGGGACACGGACCTCGAGCCCCAGCTCCAGGGCTCCGGAACCAGCGAACTCATCCTGAAGTATTGAGATGTTCCTGTTCCTCCTCGGGTTCTTCTCAAACCGAAAAGCCGCCGGCTCCGTCCATCCCCTCGGGCGGTCGAGCGACGAGGACCTCTACCGCCGCTTCGCCGAGGGCGACGAGCGGGCGTTCTCGCTCCTGCTCGATCGCCACGGGGACAACGTGCTCGGGTACCTGACGAGGTTCTTCGGGGACCGTGAGATGGCGACCGACCTGACGCAGGACGTGTTCCTCCGGGTGATCTCGGCCGCGCCGGAGTTCAGGGGCGGGGCGTCGTTCCGCACGTTCCTCTACCGCATCGTGCGCAACCTCTGCATCGACGTGATGCGCTCCCGCCGGGCGCGGCCGGACGCGGGAGCCGTGTCCCTCGACGGCGACTGCGAGGACGACTCGAGACCGTTGTCCGAGGTCGTGCCCGGGGTGTCCCCGCAGGGCCCGGACCGGACGTTCTCGGGCGAGTTGTCGATCGCGGTCCGGGCCGGTCTCGCCAAGCTCCCGGCCGAGCAGCGCGAGGTCTTCCTGATGCGCGAGGTCGAGGGCCTGAAGTTCTGCGATATCGCGGACGTGCTCGGGATCAACGAGAATACGGTCAAGAGCCGGATGCACTACGCGCTGACGAGCCTCAGGCAGGCGCTGGCGCAGTTCCGGGACGGAGACGCCGGATGACCAGGGACGAGGCAGCCGGGAAGGTGCTCGACTACGTCTACGGGGAGATGTCCCCGGAGGCGGCGGCCGAGTTCGAGCGGCTGATCGGGAACGACCCGGGTCTCGCGGCCGAGGTCGAGTCCGTGCGGTCGGTGCGGCGGGCGGTCGCGGTCCTGCCGCGCGCCGAGCTGCCGGGCGACGTCCGCCGGAGCCTCGTCCACGCGGCGAAGCGCCGGATCGCTGCCCGCCGCCGGGAGCACCGGCTGATCCCCGAGTGGCTCGAGCGGTTCCTCCTGTCGCCCGCGTTCTCCGGCGCCATGGTGGTCGTGGTCGCGCTCGCGGCCGGGACCCACATCGTGGGCCGCTTCGACGCGGGCGAGGGCCTCGCCACGGTCGAGGACATGGAGCGCGCCGAGGCGTCCCGCAGGTACGCGGCGCCGCTCGCCCGCGCGCAGGGCGCCGAGGTCCCGGCAGGCGCCGAGGCCGCGCCCGCGGCCGTCGTGCCGCCCACGGCCGACCCGTCCGAGGCGGCCCCGGCCCCGGCGGCCCAGCCGCGTGCCGTGGCGGTCGGGCGGTACAAGGCCGACGGCGACCTCGGCACCCGGGACGACCGCGCTGGGGAGCGGGCGACCGCGGCTCGCCGCGAGTTCGCGGAGCCTCCGCCCGCGGGCGTGGCGGAGGCCCCCGCCGCCCTCGGCGCGGTGGCCCGCGGCCGGCCCGCGCCGCTCAAGTCCCTGGACGTGGACGCCCCCGGCTGGGGCCACGGCACCGAGGGCGGGATGTTCCTCGACGGGACGGCGGCCGGCGGCACAGGCGTCGCGGGCGCCAGCGGCACCACCAGCGCCACGGGCGCCGGCAAGGGCGGCGGCGCGGTCGCGACTGCGACTCCGGCGGCCCCGGTCCCGGCGGCGAGCATGCCGGACCGCGCCGCCGCGAGCGCCCCGGCGGCTTCGCCGGCGCCCGCCCTGCCCCCGGCCGCGCACGCCGCCGGGTACGCGTCGGCGCCGATGGCCGAGGCCGGGAACGCCGAGCCCGCGGCGGACGAATCCGTGAACGTGGAGCAGGAGCGGGCCGGCGCGCCGAGCCGGGGCGGAGGGGACGCGGAGCACCGGCCCGGGGCCAAGGCGAAGAAGGAGGACGCGAAGGTCGCGGGCGACAAGCTCGCCTCGGCCGAGGAGAAGGACCAGGCAGAGACCCCGGCCGCGACGCTCGATCGGGCGCGGAGGCTCAAGGCCGCGGGTGCGCGGGCCGCCGCGCTCGACGCGTACCGCGCCGCCATCGCCGGGCTGACCGGGAACGCCTTGCGCGCCGCGCTGCGCGAGGCCGCGGACCTCGCCGAGGCAATGGGCCGGACCGAGGTCGCACGGACCTGGCGCGACCGCCTGCTCGGGCTCGATCCCATCCCCCCGGCCGCGGCGCCGGCCGAGCCCGCGGCCCCGGCGAAGGGCGTCAAGTAGGCCCGCACCGGCCGGCGGGCGTCACCGCCGCGTCCCCTCGCCCCACATCACCTTGTGCCATTGCACGTTCAGCCGGATCGGCAGGCCGGACGCCAGGATCCAGTCCGCGACGTCCCGCGGCTCGGCGACGCCCCACGCGGCGCCGACCAGGACGGCCCCGACGCGGCCGAACAGGCCCGCAGAGGCCGCCCAGGCGCACGCCCAGTCGAACTCGACCCGCGAGCGGACCACGAGCTTGACCTCGTCGCCGGGCCCCATGCGCGCGAGCGCGGACGGGTCGAGGTGTGGGGGCGGCGCGCCGGGCCGCGGGTCCGCCGGCGGCGCGGCCTCGCGGACCCACGGGGTCTTGACGTCCATGACGATCCGGACCCCGCCGGGGACCGCGTCGAGCGGGAACGTCCCGCTCGTCATCAGGACCACGTCGTGGCCCGCGGCCGCCAGCGCGGCGAGGAGGCACGGCGCGTCCGGGTCCGCCATCGGCTCCCCGCCGGTGACGCAGACGTGCCCGACGCCAGGGACCGCGCCGGTCGCGGCGACCTCGCGGACCGCCTCCTCCGCCGAGACCTCACGCCCGCCCTCCCACGCGTGCCGCGTGTCGCACCACGCGCACCGGAGCGGGCAGCCGGCGAGCCTCACGAAGGTGCACGGCTCGCCCGCCCGCGTCGACTCGCCCTGGATGGACCGGAAGACCTCGGCCACGCGCATGCGGGGATGATAGCGCGGGGCGGCCCGTCGTGGGGCGGGCCTGCCAGGGCCCAATGGTCGCGGAAGGGGTGTTTGCGGGCACGGGGACGGGTCTGGACGGGCCCCCTCGCGGTGCAAACGATCCGGCCATCGCCATCGGGGATCAGACACGGGCCTCCAGGTCGAGCTGTTCGCGGGCAGCGCCCGCAACGTGCAGATCGACTGGACGGAAATGCTGTGCGTCCGGGTCCTACCTGGGCGCCGTCCCCGCCGCCAGGATCTTGTGCGCCGCCATGTTGCCGCTCCGGAGCACCGTGGCCTGGCCGCAGCCCGGGAAGGTCCATGCGCCAGCGAGCAGCAGGTTCGGGATCGGGGTCTCCTGCGCGAGGCCCGCGAGCAGGCTCTGGTCCGGCGTGGCCGCGAACCCGTAGATCGTGCCGCGCGGGTTCCCGGTGAACGCGCGCAGCGTCTGGGGGGCCGCCGCCTCGTACACCTCGACGTGGTCGCGCAGGCCCGGCAGGACCGCCTCGGCGCGCAGGATCGACTGCCACGCGACCGCGTCCTTTCGCGCCTTGAACGCGCCGCGGTCCGCGAACGCCCAGTCGTCCCCGCCGCACCGCTCGTCCGCGAGCGCGGTCAGCGAGATCACGTTCTTCCCGGGCGGCGCAGCCGGCCGCGGTCTCGGACCCGTGGGTGGCCTCGTGGCAGCCGAGACAGCCGGCCATCCCGAAGCCCGCGTGTTTCGCGCCGAGCCGCGCCGACGCCACCATCGGCGTGGCGGACGTGACCGTGTGGACGGTCGGGCCCGCCGCGTCCGGTGGAGTGGCCGCGTCGGTCGCGTCCGCCCCGCCGCCGGCCCCCCCGGCGCACCCCGCGATGACCGCAAGGAATCCAAGATGTTTGCAGCCCATTCGGACGGGCTCGGGCTCGGGTTCGGAAACGGACCGTCGCACCCTGGGTGTAGAATCCGACCTCGCGGCCGCGACGGGGCCGCGGGGAGGCGTCCATGGCCGCACCGGCGCGATTCGGTCCTGCGAGATGGGTCATCGCTGCCCCGGACCCCGCCCTCGTGGCCACGGTCGCGGCGGCGGCGGGGGTCCCGCGGCCCGTGGCCGAGGCCCTGGTCAACCGCGGGGTGACGGACGCGGCCTCCGCCGCGACGTTCCTGGAGCCCCGGCTCGCCGACCTGAACGACCCGCTGCGCATGCGGGACATGGACCTCGCGGTCGCCCGCACGGTCCGCGCGATCGAGGCGGGTGAGCGGGTCTGCGTCCACGGCGACTACGACGCGGACGGCCTGACCGCCACCGCGCTGCTGTCCTGCTTCTTCGAGGCGGTCGGTGCGCCGGTCGCGACCCACGTGCCGGACCGGTTCCGCGACGGCTACGGCCTGTCCGCGGACCGCGTGCGCGCGATGGCCGCGGAGGGCGTCAAGCTCGCGATCACCGTGGATTGCGGCGTCACCGCGGTCGACGAGGTCGTGCTCGCGCGGGCGCTCGGCGTCGACGTGGTGGTCCTGGATCACCACCAGCCCGGTGGGGCGCTCCCGGACGCGGTCGCCGTCGTGGACCCGCACCGCGCCGACTGCGGCTTCCCGTTCAAGGACCTGTCCGCGGCCGGGATCGCCTTCTACTTCGCGGGGGCGGTCCGGCGGGCGCTCGTCTCCGCGGGGAGGCTCGCGGACAAGGCCGTGGACCTGCGGCCGCTCCTCGACCTCGCGGCCATCGGGACCATCGCGGACGTGGTGCCGCTGCTCGGGGACAACCGCGTGCTGGCCGCGGCCGGGGTCAGGCGCCTGAACGAGTCGCCGCGGCTCGGGCTCGTCGCGCTGAAGGCGGTCGCCGGCATCGGGGGCGGGAAGCCGGTGACCTCGGGGAACGTCGCGTTCCAGCTCGCGCCCCGGCTGAACGCGACCGGCCGGCTCGGGGACGCGGCCGCGAGCCTGAGCCTGCTGCTGGCGCGCGACCCGGAGGAGGCGAAGCGGTACGCGGAGGCGCTCGACCGCGAGAACTCGGCGAGGCGCGGCGTGGAGGCCGGGGTGCTCGCGAGCGCGGTCGCGCAGGTCGAGGCGGCGGGGGGGGCGACGCACCGGATCGTGATCGCGGCCGGGGACGGCTGGCATCCGGGGGTGGTCGGGATCGTCGCGTCGAGGCTGGTCGAACGGTACTGCCGCCCCGCGGTCGTGATCGGCATCGAGGACGACATGGCGCGCGGATCGTGCCGGAGCGTGCGCGGGTTCGACATCGGGCAGGCGCTGGCGAGGGTCGGCGGGCTGCTCGTCCGGCACGGCGGACACGCGATGGCGGCAGGGCTGACGCTTCACGCCGCGAGGCTGGCGGACCTGTTCGACGCGCTGCACGCGCTGGCCGACCGCGAGGTGCCGGACGAGTCCCTGGTGCCGTCGGTCCGCGTCGATGCGGTCGTGCGGCCCGAGGAGGCGGACGAGGCGCTGCTCGCGGCGATCGCGCGGCTCCAGCCGTTCGGGATGGGGAACCCGGAGCCGGTGCTCGCGCTGCTCGACGTGCCGGTCCGCGAGTCGAGGCGCGTCGGCGCAGGCCAGGAGCACGTGCAACTGCGGCTCGGGGAGGGCGCCACGCCGCTCCGGGCGATCTGGTTCGAGGCGTCGGATCAGCCCCGGCCCGGGTCCCGGGTGGACGTGGCGTTCACGCTGTCGGCCGACGACATGGCCGGCGGTCCGAGGCTCAAGGTGAAGGACGTCAGGCCCGCGACGGCCGCGGATCGGGGGATGCCGGCCGAGGCGCCGCCGACCGCGCCGGGGGGGCTCGCGGGGGAGGGAGCGGCATGAAGGTGATCGTGGCGCGGGACGAGGCGCAGGCCTGCTCGTTCGCGGCGCACTTCGTCGTGCGCAGGATCCAGTTGAAGCCGGACCTCGTGCTCGGGTGCGCGACCGGGCGCACCATGGTCAGGCTGTATCGCGATCTGGTCGTGCGGCACCGGAACGGCGACTGCTCGTTCGCCCGGGTGACGACCTTCAACCTCGACGAGTACGCGGGGCTCCCGGAGGACCACCCGGCGTCGTACCACTCCTACATGCGCGCCCAGTTCTTCGATCACGTGGACCTCGCCCCCGCCCGCACGCACCTGCCCGACGGCAACGCGTCGGACGTGGTCGCGTCGGCGGAGGCGTACGAGGCGGACATCCGCGCCCACGGTGGGATCGACCTCCAGCTCCTCGGGATCGGCCGGAACGGCCACGTCGCGTTCAACGAGCCCGGATCGAGCCTCTGCTCGCGGACGCGGGTCAAGCGCCTGACCGAGGACACGATCCGCGCGAACGCCCCGGAGTTCGGGGGGGACGACCGCGTCCCGCGATACGTGATGACGATGGGGATCGGCACCATCCAGGAGGCGCGCTTCCTGCTGCTGCTCGCGTCCGGACCGTCCAAGGCGGCGGCGGTCGCGGCGATGGCGGAGGGCCCGGTCTCGTCCCGCTGCCCCGCGAGCATCCTCCAGATGCACCAGCACGCGTTCGTCGTCGTGGACCGCGAGGCCGCGGCGTCGCTCCGCGAGGAGTACGACACTGTCGAGCAGGTCCTGGCCGACCCGTACGAGGAGTACTTCTGGGAAGGACACTGAAGGGCCGGGGCCGAGGCCGGAATTGCAAATCCGGACGCTTCGCGGTAATGATCCGCGGTCCGACGCTCCCGGATGGAGGTTGCAGGCATGGCCGAAGGCGACGTGAACGCGGGACAGTGCGGCTGCGGAGGCCGGTGCGCGAAGTGGGGGGCCGCGGTCTCGATCGTGATCGCGCTCGGCGTGCTCCTCCCGCTCGGGATCATGGCGTGGAACTCGGTCGTCGACCACCACGCGCTCGGCTCGGCCGCGTGCCGCCACGAGGACAAGGGCGACAAGGCGTTCTCCGACCGCGACTACCCGACCTCGATCGCGGCGTACGTCCGGTCGCGCGCCGCGCGCGACTCGCTGGGCATCCAGTTGAAGATCGCCCGCGCCCGCGCCTTCCTGGTCGCGATCCAGCCCGGCCTCATCGGCGCCGGCGACGTCGCCGACCTGGAGTACGAGCGCACGTGGCTGCTCGACTCGGACTCGACGAACGCGGCGACCTACCTCGCGGTCGGCGGCCACATGGCCGCGCTCAAGGGCGACGTCGAGGCCGCGAACAAGGCGTACCAGGAAGCCATCGCGAAGCAGCCGGACAACGCGGGCGCTCACCTGGGCCTCGCGATCCAGGCGTACCAGAAGGGCGACCGCGCCAAGGCGCAGACCGAGTTCGCGGCCGTGCTGGCCAAGGTGCCGGATCACGTCGAGGCGCTGATCGGCCTCGGCGACGTCAAGCTCGCGTCGGGCGAGACGGACACGGCGGTGGACTCGTACCAGAAGGCGCTGAAGCTCCGCCAGGACGCCCGCGCCCACCACGGCCTCGGCGTGGCGCTCCTGAACAAGCGCCAGCCCCAGGAGGCGGCGGCCGAGTTCCAGCGGAGCATCAACCTGAACCCCAAGTCCTACGACAGCTACGTGGCGCTCGGGAACCTGCTGCTCAACGCGAACGCGCTGCCCCAGGCGGAGCGCGCGTTCCGGGCCGCGGCCGAACTGCGCCAGGACGAGGTCTCGCTGTCCGGCCTCGCGGCCGCGCTGAACGCGATGAACCGCCCGGGCGACGCGATCCAGGTGGTCGCGCCCCTGCTCCAGGCGCGCACCGCGGGTCCCGCGTCCATGCTCCAGGGCGCGCGCGCGGCCGAGATGCTCGGCCGGAAGGAGGACGCCATGGCGCTCTACTCCGAGGTCCAGCGCGTGGTCGGCCAGGCGGGCGAGCAGATGGACAAGCAGCTCGCCGAGGCGTTCATTGCCCAGGCCAAGGCGGGCGCCGAGCGCGTGAGCGGCGCCGCCCCGGCCCCCGCTCCGGCCCCGGCTCCCGGCCGGTAGCCCTCCTCGCGACGGGGTCCGGCATGCGGATCCCCCCAGTCCTGCTGGTCCTCCTCGCCGGCGCATCCGCGCGCGCCGACGCCCCTCCGCCGGTCGTCACGTTGTCCGTCGAGAGCGAGGCGGCGCTGGCCGCGTCCCTGGCGAGGCGCGTCCTGCTCCTGACCGTGAAGGCGACCCCGGGCGCCCTGGAGGACCCGGCGTTCCCCCGGGAGCGGTTCGGGCAGGCCGTCCGGACCACCCGCGACGGCCGCACCGCGGTGCTGACGTCGGCGCGGCTGGTCGAGGACGCCGCGCGTGTCGAGGCGGCCACGCCCGACGGCCGGATCGCGGCCGCGACCGTCCGCGCGCGCGACGCCGAGGGCGGTCTCGCGGACCTCGAGACAGCGGCGCCGTCCGACGTAACCCCCCGCGCGCCTGCGGAGGCGTGCGCGCCCGGCACGCCGCTGTTCCTGCTCGCCCCCGGCGCGGGCGCGCTCCACCTGACCCGCGCCGTGATGGGCCCGGACGCCGGACCGCCCATCGAGCGCCTGTCCGTGGTCGGTGGCGTACTGCCCGAGGGCGCGCCGCTGTTCGACGCGGAGGCGCGCCTCGCCGCGGTCGCGCTGTGGACGCCTCCCGGCACGAAGAAGACCCTGGTCGCGCCCGCGTGCGCGCCGAAGCCGGAGGAGCCGTCGCCCGGGGCGCCCGGGAAGGCGGCGGCCGGGAACGCGGCAACGGTGAAGGAGGCGCCCGGCGGGGAAGCCGCCGGAAGGGAGGCGCCACGTTGAGCCGCAAGACGCGCCTTCCCGCCCGCGTGCTGGAGTTCGCCCGCGAGCGGGCACTGCTCGGCCGCGGCGACCGCGTGCTGGCCGCGGTCTCGGGCGGCGCCGACTCCATGGTGCTGCTGCGCTGCCTGCTCGAGGTCCGCGGGGCGCTCGACCTGTCGATCGCGATCGGGCACGTGGACCACTCGATCCGCGCGGACTCGGCCGAGGACGCGGCGTTCGTCGCCTCGGAGGCCGCCCGCCTCGGCCTGCCGTGCGCGGTGCGCCGCACGGACGTGCGCGGGGTCGCGCGGGCGCGCGGGGCCACGCTGGAGGAGGCGGGTCGCGAGGTCCGGGGGGCGCTCCTGCTCGATATGGCGCGCGACGCCGGCGCCCGGGTCGTCGCGACCGGCCACACCGCGACGGACCAGGCCGAGACCGTGCTGATGCGCATCCTGCGGGGGACCGGCCCGGCCGGGCTCGCCGGGATCGCGCCGCACCGGCCGGACGGCTTCGTGCGGCCCCTGCTGTGCGCGACCCGCGCCGAGGTCCGGGCGTTCGCGGCGGCGCACGAGGTGGCCTTCCGCGAGGACCCGACGAACCGGGACGAGCGCCACCTCAGGAACCGCGTCCGCCTGCGCGTGCTGCCGCTCCTGCTCGAGTGCAACCCGCGCGCGGAGCACGCGTTGTGCGCGCTCGCCGAGGACGCGGGGGCGCTCGGGGCACGGGTCGCCGCCGATGCCGACGCGCTGGTCGAGGGTGGCGAGGGCGAGGCGCGGGTGGGGCGGGCCGCCATCCGCGGCTGCGGCGGCCTGATGCTGCCGTACGTGGTGCGGGCCGCGTTCGAGCGGGCGACCGGGGCGCCGCTCGGGCTGTCCCGGACCCACCTCGACGCGGTGGTCAGGCTCGTCGCGTCCGGCGCGGGCGGGGAGGTCCACCTGCCGCGCGGTGTGGTCGCGAGGACCGGCCGGGCCGGGCTCGTCCTGCGCCGCGGCCCCGGGCCCCGTCGCGGGCCGGCGGGGCGCCGATCGGGGTGACGTCTTCCCCCGGGGGCGGCGACGGCATCGCCCGCCGGCTGCGCGGGGCGTCTCGGGCGCCGTGCGACGTTGCGGGGACCCCGGCCGTCGCGTCACGCAGGGCAAGGCTGCGCTCACTCCGGCCTGCGCCCCGCGCCTCGCCCGCCGTCCCGATTCGCTCCCGCTCGCTTCGGCGGCTCGCCCCCACCGCCCCCCCGCGGGAGGCGGCGCGCAGCGCCTCGACCTCCTCGGCCTTCAACTCGCGCACCGCGCCCGGCGGGATGCGGCCGAGCCGGATCGGGCCGAAGCGCACGCGCTTGAGCTTCAGCACGTTGAACCCGATCTGCTTCAGCATCCGCCGCACCTCGCGGTAGCGGCCCTCGGTCATCACGACGCGGAGCCAGGTGTTCCGCTCCGCCTCCTCGCGGTCGATCCGCTCGCACCGGGCGGCGCGGGCGGGGCCGTCCTCCAGGCGGACCCCCTTCAGGACGCGGGCGAACGCCCACTCCGGGAAGTCGCCCTGCACCTTGACCTCGTACTCGCGCTCGACCGCGGCAGACGGGTGGGCCAGCGCGTCGGTCAGCAGGCCGTCGTTCGTCAGCAGCAGGAGGCCCTCGCTGTTGAAGTCGAGACGGCCGACCGCGTGCACGCGGACCGGGAGGTCGGGGAGGAGCGAGAAGACCGTGGTGCGGCCCTTGGTGTCGGCGGCGGTGGTGATGGTCCCCTTCGGCTTGTGCATCGCGAGGTAGAGCCGCGTCTTCGGCAGGCGCGCGGTCTCGCCGTCCACCATCACCCGCTCGGCGCCGGGCTCCACCGTCGCGCCGAGCCCGGCAGGCTTCCCGGCGACCGTGACCCGGCCCTGGCGGACCAGGTCCTCGCACGCCCGCCGCGACCCGAACCCCGCCTCCGCGAGGAAACGCTGAACCCTGATCCGCATGGGCGCCCCGTCGATTGCGTGGAACCCGGCGGGGAAGGTAACATCGCACCGCCATCGCGGCAAGGAATGCCGCGACCGGAAGCCGCAACCGCGGAGGGATGCCTTGAAGTACAGGATCGAGAGCGAGTTCCCATGCGACCGCGACACGCTGATCCGGGTGATGTACTCGGAGGGGATCGCGGAGAAGCTGCTGCCGTCGATGAAGTCCGTGCGCGAGGTCCAGACCCTGTCGCGCGACGAGAAGGACGGGCGCGTGAGGCGCAGGGTCCGCTACCTGCCCGTGCCGATGATCTCGTCGGTCGGGCCGAAGAAGGTCGAGCCGCAGTGGATGGAGTGGGTCGAGGAGTCGGACGTCGACCTGAAGGCCGGCCGCGCCACCTACCGGAACGTCCCGACCACCGCCGGGGTGGCGAAGCTCCTGAAGAACGGGGGCGAGGTCGAGTTCGTGGCGCTCGGCCCGGGCAGGACGAGGCGGATCCTGTCCGGCGAGCTGAAGGTCGACGTGTTCGTGCTCGGCGCGATCGCGGAGCGCGTGATCTACGGCCACGCCAAGGACCTCGTGGACGAGGAGGCGGCCGCGCTCCGCAGGTACATCGAGGGCGGCGGGCGGTGACGCGCGGCAGGCGATGACACGGGGCGGCCGGTGACCCGATGATCCTGGCCAAGGTGGTCGGCACGGTATGGGGCGCGAGGCAGGCGGCCTCGCTCGGGGGGCGGCGCATCGTGGAGGTTCGCCCAGTGGTGCTCGGGCCGGCCGGGCCGGTGCCGCACGACGCCACGGAGGACCGGCTCGCGGACGCGTCGCTGCTCGCCGTGGACCCGCTCGGCGCGGACGAGGGTCAGCTCGTGCTGGTCGCGATCGGCAGCCGCGTGCGGGACCTCTGCCTCGGGCCGGACGTGACGACCAAGCACTGCGTCATCGCGATCGTGGACGCGGCCGAGGTGGTCGAGGGAGAGCCGGCATGATCCTGGGCAGGGTGGTCGGCCAGGTCTGGGCCACGCGCAAGAACCGCTGGGTCGAGGGGAAGAAGCTCCTGATCGTGCGCCCACTGGCGTGGTTCCGCCCGGACCACGAGTGCGGCCACGTGGTCGCGGTGGACCCGGTCGGCGCCGAGGTCGGCCAGGACGTGGTGGTCTGTCTCGGCCTGCCCGCGCGCCGGGCGCTCGGGGACGCGCGCCACCCGGTCGAGGCGTCGATCGCCGCGATCGTGGACCGCGTCGAGGTCCATGCCGACGCGGCCGCGGACGGCGGGCCGCGGTTCGAGTTCGCTCACGGCAGCGAGCCGTCGGGCTTGGACGTGCGGCCGTGATCCGGGGTGCGGCATCGGCGAGCCATCCCGGCCTGGAGGTGCGGCCGTGATCCGGGGCGTGGTGCTCGGCCAGGTCTGGGCCACGAAGCGCAACCCGCGTCTCGCGGGGAAGCGGCTCCTGCTGGTCGCCGAGGTGGTCGAGGACGCGGCCGGCCGCCGCCGGAGCGGCCGGGTGGTCGTTGCGGCGGACGACCTCGACGCCCGGGTCGGCGACGCGGTCGTCGTGGCCTTCGGCAGCGGCGCGCGGAACGCGGAAGAGGCGTGCAGCCGCGACGTCCTGTCCGACGCCGCGATCGTGCAGATCATCGATTCGGAGTAATTCTCATTGGTTCCTGCTTCGGGAGGCCGCGGCACGGAGGGTGCGGCAGTCTCCCGAAAGGGACTGCTCAGAACCTGAACCCCGCCCGGATCGTCCCCGACACGTCGTTCAGGAACGCCGTCGGCCGGTCGTGCATCCCGATCCCCGGCGCGTCATCCACGTACATGCCGCGCCAGCCGAGCTTCGCGCCGATGATGAAGTGGCCGCCGATCACCACGTCCGCCCCGATCCCCGCGGCGAGCGCCGGGCCCGCGACCATCCGGTGCACCCGGAGGTCCGGCTGGAGCATGCAGGCGCCCGCGCCGAACGAGACGTACGGCCGGACCGCGCTCCCGGAGGGCAGCGCGAACGCCTTGCCCTCGACCGTGATCGAGTGCAGGGCCGACCGTACCTCGTCGCCCGAGCGCCACGAGGACGCCCAGTCGATCTCGAGCGCGGCCCAGCGGCCGAGCTCGACCCCGACGAAGGCCTCGAACCCGCCGCCCGCGTGCCGGAGCGACCCGATCCCGCCCGCGACCGTGCCCGCCGACCCACCGATCCCGAGGTACGGGGCGGGGGCGAGCGACGGGCGCCGCTCGACGGGCGTCACCACCGCCACGGGCGGCGGCGGGGCCGGCGGAGCCACGTACACGGGCGCCGGAACATAGACGGGAACCGGCGCGGGCGCCGGGTACACCCGCACGACGGGCGGAGGGGACGGAACGTGGCGGGGGGGCGGAGGAGGAGCCCTGTAGTAGCGCGCCGGCTTCGCTCGCCGGGGCGGCGGCCTGTCGCGTGCCGCCGCCTCCGCGATCCCGGTCACCATCGCAAGCGCGACCACCAGACCGGATGCCCAGGTTGCGTTCATGGCCTCCCTCGCCACGTCCGTCGAGCAGTTGGACGCGGCCGTGCCGCTCCTATTCGCCGGAGGCGCGGGTCGGGGCTACAATCCGCCCTGAACGACGCCCGACCGGGAGACGCCCGATGCGGATCCGAACGGTCCTGCTCGCGACGAAGACGACGCTGTACGAGCGCTTCGGAGTCAACCGGCGCGAGCCCCGCATCCAGGAGATGATCGCGGCCCGCAACCCGTTCGTCGGCAAGGTCCAGGCGAGCCATTTCGAGACCGTGCGGTCCCGCGACGTGGTGCGCGAGGTCCTGGGTCGCGCGGGCCTCCGGGTCAGGGAAGCGCGGCGACACGCGCGCGTGCCGGACGGGCGCTACGACCTCGTCGTCGTGGTCGGGGGCGACGGGACCGTGCTCGATTTCGCGCAGAACGTCCGCTCCACGCCGATGCTGGCGGTCAACTCGTCCCCGTCGTCGAGCGTCGGGCACTTCTGCGCCGTCAACGCGGACACGTTCGGGGCGGCACTGGACGCGATCGCCGCCGACCGCATCGCGCCGACAGCGCTGACGCGGGTGCGGGTCGCCATCGACGGAGCGGACCAGCCGAAGTACGTCCTGAACGACGTCCTGTTCGCCCACACCATGCCGGCAGCCACGTCCCGCTACGTGATCGAGGCCGGCGGCGTGGCGGAGGAACAGAAGTCGTCGGGCGTGTGGGTCTCGACCGCCGCGGGGTCGACCGGCGCGATCCGGTCGGCCAGCGGGACCCTGATGGACACCCGGGACGAGCGGCTCCAGTACGTGGTCCGCGAGCCCTACTACCTGTTCGGGTCCGGCACGGTCTACCGGCTGCTGGGCGGGTTCGTCGGCCAGACGGGGATATCGTTCGTGTCGCGGATGGTCCGCGGCGGCGTCTACCTCGACGGCCGCCGCGCCTACCTGAGGGCCGGGTACTCGACCCGGGTCACCCTGACCCCGGACGCCCCGAAGCTGAACCTCGTGCTTCCCCGGTGGCGGCGCTGACCGCGACCGTCGGGCGCCTCCCGGGGGGCCCGCCCGCTCCGGCCTCGGATCGCGCACGCACGGCGAGGTCGCGGCGTATCGCGTGTCGCCCCCGCGGCGCGGTCCGCCCGCTGGAATGGACGGCCGGTCGCGGGCGGGGAATCTCGCGAAAGCACCAGTCCGATGCGGGCGGGGGGGGCACCGGAAGGTCCGCCATCGCGCCACGCCGGCGAGGCGTACCTGCTACAATACCGCCCATGCCGCGGCGCGCCTTCATCGCCGTCCTCCTCCCGCTCGCGATCGCTGCCTCGTGCGCCCGCGAGGGGCCGGACGAGGCGGCCGCCCGCGCGGCGTTCGCGGAGTTCCTGGGCGCCCTGGACCGCGCCGACGCGGGCGCGCTATGGGCCCTCGCCGACTCGGGCACGCGCAAGTACTTCGACGACCTCGTGGCCGAGGTGAAGGAGGCGCAGGCGCTCGTGGACAAGCACTACCCCGAGGCCGACCGGGGCGCGGCGAAGCGGAACCTGCTGGGGGACCTCGTCTCCGCATCGACCACGGGCGAGATGCTCTTCCGCGCCCTCCTCGACCCCGCCAGGATCGCGGCGCCCCAGGACCCGGACGCACGCGCCGTGGACCGGGTCGGCGCGGGCCCCGAGACCGTCCGGGTGATCACGGCGTCGGGCGACACGATCGAGTTCGTGCGCGAGCCCGACGGCACGTGCCGGACCGGCGTCCTCCTCCGTGCCGCAATGGACGTCCCGGCGGTCGCAACGCTGCGGCAGAACCTCGCCGCGGTGAAGCAGAATCGTGACCTGATCGAGCGGACGCCGCCCGCCAGGGACGCGCCGGCGCCTGCGACGGGGGTGCAGCCATGAACGCGAAGCGGGCTTTCGCCGACCGGGCCGTCGCGGTGCTGACCTGCGCCGCGTTCCTGGCCTCCATGGCGCCCCTGGCCGCGGCGGGCGCGCCGCGGGGGAAGAGGCCTCCGCCCGCGGAGACGCCGAAAGGCACGCTCGTCATCGCGTGCGAGGTCGAAGGCGCGACCTGGGAGATCGACGAGGGGTCCGCGTCGGCCCGCAGCGGCACCACGCCCCAGTCCGAGCCGATCCCGCTCGAGCCCGGGCCCCACACGATCCGGGTGTCCAAGGAAGGGCACCTGCCGTTCTCCGACGTGTTCGACATCGCGGCCGGGCAGGCGACCGAGGTCGAGGTCGACCTCGTGCTCTACTCGGGCCGGCTCCGCGTGACCGCGACCCCGGAAGCGGTCGAGGTCGAGGTCGACGGCAAGCGCCTGGGCCTCGCGCCGCAGACCATGGAGCTGTCGATCGGCGAGCACGTGGTGCGGCTGTCCAAGCCCGGGTACGTGGAGGAGGTGCGGCGGGCGAGCATCCGCACCGGCCATGTCACCGACCTCTCCGTCAAGCTCATGCCCCTGGTCGAGGCCCAGCGGCGCGCGGGCGGCGGCCCGATCTACAAGAAGTGGTGGTTCTGGAGCGTCGCCGCCGTTGTGGTCGCGGGCGTCGTGGTCCCGACCGTGCTCCTCACCAGGCCCAAGTCGGAGTCGTGCTGCACGCCGGACTGGGTCGTCTCCGCGCCTTGAGTCGCCGGTCGATGGTCCTGCCGCCCCCGTGACCAGGGGGCCGAATCACTCGCAGGTGCAGCTCGCGCCCGCGCCGCCGAGGCGCGAGGCCTTCTCGCGGGCGCCGGCCTCGGTCGCGTCCTGGTCGAGGCGGCAGACGTCGGAGCCGTAGGCGGACTTCAGCTCCTCGATGCGGCGCTGGTCCAGTACGAGGCGCCCCTTCACGCAGAACACGCCGTAGTCGTTGCCGATCCGGGCGGATGCCGGGACGTCGGAGGCGGTCGCCGCGAACACGCCGGCCGCGGCGGCGACCGACGAGAGGAGTCGCAAGGCTCTCATGCGCCTCCCGAAAGATGGGATCGCCACGCCGGGCACGGCTGCCCGACAGGCACGAATCCTGGCAGGCAAGGTGACGGAAGTCAAGACCCGTGGCCATCCCGGCCGTGGTCTCGGACAAGGTCGCGGCGGACCGGCCTACAGGCCGGCCAGCAGCGCCCGGTCCCGCACGGTCCCTCCGTGGATGCCGACGACGCGGCCCGCGACGCGGTTCGCGAGCCTGACCGCCTCGCGCGGCGACAGGCCCCGGTCGAGCGCGACCACGAGCCCGGCCGCGAACGCGTCTCCCGCGCCGGTGGGGTCGACCACCGTCACGGGCTCCGCGGCCTCGCGCACCTCCTCGCCGAGGAGCACGCCGAACGCGCCGCGACCGCCGTCGGTCACCACGACGGACCAGGCCGCGCGGCCCGCCAGCGCCCCGGGCGCGGACTCCGCGTCGCCCATCGCGATCCCCGCCACCCGGTCGCCCATCGCGATCCCCGCCTCCCGGTCGCCCATCGCGATCCCCGCCACCCGGTCGCCCATCGCGATCCCCGCCTCCCGGTCGCCCATCGCGATCCCCGCCTCCCGCCGGTTCAGGACCAGGAGGTCCCACCTCGGCGCGGTCTCGAA
>VGRB01000042.1 GCA_016875475.1 Deltaproteobacteria bacterium | reverse complement strand
CCTGGAGCGCCGCCCGCCTGTCGCGCGAGTACCGGGCCTCGACCAGCCGCTCGAACACGTCGAGCGCGAGGTTGTCGAGCCGGGTGGCCAGCGTGAACCTCACCCGCTTCGGGAACTTCGCGGTCCGCGCCAGCAGGTCGTGCAGGACCGTCTCCCACAAGGCGAACAGGGGCACCTCGTCAGCCGGCATCGAGCGTGCCCTCCCCTTCCGCGGGCCTCTGGGCCGCGAACGCGGCGGCGACCACCGCCAGGATCTCCTCCCCCCAGCGCTCGGCCTTGGCCTCGCCGACCCCGTTGATCTCGCGCAGCGCGGTCAGCGTGGCCGGCCGGCGGGCCGCGACCTCGGCCAGCTCGCGGTTGTTCAGGATGATGTAGGGCGGCATGCCGTCGCGCTTCGCCTGCCGGCCGCGCCAGAGGCGCAGCTCGTCGTACAGCCGCGCGGCCTCCGCGTCCAGGTCGGCCCGCCAGTCCTTGCGAGGCTCCTCGCGGTCGCCCCGGCCGTCCCGCCCGCCGGGCGCGTCGCGGTAGCGCACGAGCAGGCCCCAGGTGGGCACGCGGTCGTGTACGAACTGGTATTCCGACACGTCCAGCACGTCCTTGCCGGCCTGGAACTCGACGATCTCACGGTCGTCGAAGCGGCCGGTGGCCGGATCCAGGCGCAGCGTGAACACCTTGAGCTTCATCGCGGATCACCCCCCTGCGTCGGGCCGCCGCGGCGCGCGGGCCCCAGGCGAGCCACTTGACGGGCTCGCCCGCGCGCCGCTGCGGCAAGGCCCGGGAACAGCACGGGAACAGGCGCGGCCAAGGGTCCAAGGGTCCGAGCGCCCAGGGTCACGGGACCGACCTCGATGGACGGAACCCGAGGGTGTCGTAGCGGCGGCCCGGGCTGAAGTAGCTGCGGTACGCAGACCGGGCGTACCCGGCGTCGTGGTACCAGGAGCCGCCACGCAGCACCCGGTACGAGCCCGACGAGGGGCCGAGCGGATCCGTGACTCCATCGGGCTTCATGTAGAACGAGCGCGTGAGCGTGACCGTGTGGACCGGCCCCTCGTCGCTGGACCGGCACGGCTCGTCCGCGGGCGAGCCCATCTGGAACGTGCCGCCGGGGATGAGGCACCAGCCGCCCGAGCAGCCCGCGGTCGTGCCCTCGCAGACCCCGGCCGCATTGCACGTCTCGCCGCCGATACAGCCGGGCGCGCACTTGCCGCCGCACCCGTCGTCGCCGCACTCCTTGCCCGCACAGTTCGGCACGCACGGGCCGACCTGGAGGTGCACGGTCGCGGAGTCCAGCAGGAGCGCGGGGTTGTCCGCGTCCAGCCCCCACAGCCCGACCGTGTAGTCGCCGTTCGGCCAGCCCGCGGTCGGGACCGCACCGATACCCCAGGTCCACTTCGCCTGCCCCGGGTACGTGGACTGCTTGTACATCTGGGCCCCGCCCGGCCCGTTCACCACGACCGTCAGCTTGACCAGGGCCTTGTCGTCGTTCGCAACCACGGTCACCGGGAAGTCCCCGCTCACCGTCGCCCCGTCCGCGGGCGCCTGGATCTCGCCGGTCGGCGGCGGGTTCGCGGGCGCGGTGCACTGGCCGGCCGGCGTGCAGGTCGGGTGGTCCCCCGGGCACGCGCCGCAACTCCCGCCGCAGCCGTCGTCGCCGCACTGCTTGCCCGCGCACTTCGCGGTGCATGTCGGGGTGCCGCCGACGCAGGCGGACTTGCCGCCCGCGGCCAGGCCGCACGACTTGCCGCTCGCGGTGCAGTCCACGTTCACTAGCTTGCCGCCCGAGCAGCCGTTCAGCGTGTCACCGGTGCAGTCGGTCTCGCCCTCGGCGAGCGGGCCGCACAGTCCACCGCACCCGTTGTCCCCGCACTGCTTGCCCGCGCAGGACGGGACGCAGGGGGGCCGGCACTGCCCGATCCCGAGGTCGAACGTGCCGCCGCCGGCCACGCAGCGATCCGCCACGGTCGCGAGCGCCGCGCCCGCGTCGAGTACCGGGACGCCGCCGGCGGTCTTCGAGGCCGACTCGAGCAGGACGTCGCGGACCTCGGACGCGGTGAGGGTCGGCATCGCGTACCACGCGAGGGCCGCGGCGCCCGCGACGAGCGGTGCGGCGAACGAGGTGCCGGAGTTCTCGCCGACGAGCACCGCCATCTCCTCGCCGCCGAGGCCGAAGTAGTAGCAGTCCCCGTCGCCGCCCGGCGCGACCATGTGGATCGGCCCGGCGTTCGAATAGCAGGCCAGCTCGCCCTTCGTCGTGGTCGCACCGACCACGAGGACGCGGGAGGTGAGCTTCGGGTCGTTGAGCATGAGCGCGTGCGCGGCCACCGTGGCGTCCGAGATCGCCTCGTTCCCGGCGGCCTGCACGAAGACCCAGGGCTTCTTGGTCAGCGGGAGGAGGGCGTCCGTCCAGAGCTTGCGCATCTCCCCGATGCCCTTGGCCTTTGCCTGTGCCGTGGGCTCGCCGGACGGACCCCAGTCCCCCTCGAAGGCGCCGTCGCGGTACTGGATGGCGCCCGAGAAGTTGATCACCCGGACGTCGCTGTCCACGAGCCGCTTCACGCATTCCAGGACGCTCTTGTAGTTGCCGTCGTGCTGGCAGTAGTGCAGCCGGCTGTCCCAGACCACCCCAGTCCGGCCCGAGCCGTTGTTTCCCTTCGCGGCGACCAGCCCGGCGACGTTCGTGCCGTGGTCCGGCTTCTTGGCCCAGTTCGCCGCCACGCTGGCGCTGACCGGCTGCTTCAGTAGGCTCGACGACGCAACCGGGAGGTCGGCGTTCGCGTGGAAGTCGCCGTCGATCACGCCGACCGCGATCGGCGCCCCCCCCTGGCCCGTGGAGAAGCCCCAGGCCGTGGGAGCACGCATCGCCTCCAGGTACCAGTTGTCCCCGCCGGGCGACGCCTCCTTCCAGGGGTCGCTCCACCCGTCGCATCCGCTGCACGGGACCTTCGCCGAGGCGACGAGCCAGTTCCGCCCCGCGACCGAGACGTCCGGAAGCGCCTCGATGCCTGCCTGCAGCACCCCGAGCTGGCCTTGGTCCGAGGCCGCGGACGGCAGGCGCACGTGGTACATCCGGAGGGTGGGCTCGTACGCGGCGACCTCGGCCCCGGCGCCGGAGACCGCGGCGGCGAACGCGGACGCGTCGTGGCCTTCCTTCACGATCACGAGCAGCTCGGTCGAGACGTACTCGATCCCCATCTCCGGGTCGGCCGCGACGTTCTCGATGTCCGATTCCGCGAACGGCGGGACGACCGTGCCCGGGGCCTCGAGACACGAGAGCCCGACCGCGTACCAGCCGGAGTCGCAGATGCAGGTCGCGCCCTTGGAGGTCGGCACGCACGCGCCCTGCCCGGAGCAGGCCACGCCCTCGCAGGGGTCGGCCACGGCCACGCAGGCCGTGGCGGCCTGGGCGACGTAGCCGGTGTCGCACAGGCAGACCGGGGTGCCGCCGACCTCGGCGCACTGGCCGTGGCCGGAGCAGTCCACGCCGGCGCACGGGTCCTCCGCGGGCACGCACGACGCGCCGGAGGCGACGTAGCCCGGGCCGCAGAGGCACGACGGGCCGGACGACGTGACCACGCACGCGCCGTGGCCGCCGCACGGGTCGGTCGCGCAGGGGTCCTGGTTCGCGAGGCACTCGGCGCCCTTCCAGTAGAAGCCGGGCTCGCACAGGCAGGCCGGGCCGGTCGTGGTCGGGACGCAGGCGCCGTGGCCGGAACAGGCCACGCCCACGCAGACGGCGAGGCCGGTCCCGGGGTCGGCGACGCAGGTCTGGTCCTTGTGGACGAAGCCCGCGTCGCAGACGCAGACGACCGCGGCGCCGGCCGGGACGCAGACCCCGTGGCCGCCGCAGTCCTTGCCCTCGCACGGGTTCGCACCCGCGACGCAGGTGCCGCCGGTGCTCGCGTATCCGGTGTCGCAGACGCAGATCGGGGTGCCGCCGCCCGCGACCGCGCACAGCCCGTGGCCGCCGCAGTCCTTGCCCTCGCACGGGTTCGCGCCCGCGACGCACGTTCCGCCGGTGCTCGCGTATCCGGTGTCGCAGACGCAGACCGGCGTGCCCCCGCCCGCGACCGCGCACAGGCCGTGGCCGCCGCAGTCCTTGCCCTCGCACGGGTTCGCGCCCGCGACGCACGCTCCGCCGGTGCTCGCGTATCCGGTGTCGCAGACGCAGACCGGCGTGCCCCCGCCCGCGACCGCGCACAGGCCGTGGCCGCCGCAGTCCTTGCCCTCGCACGGGTCGGGACCCGCGACGCACGTTCCGCCGGTGCTCGCGTACCCCGTGTCGCAGACGCAGACCGCCTTGGCGCCGACGACCGCGCAGACCCCGTGGTCGCCGCACGCCGCGTCGGCGCACGGGTCGGTCGGGCCCGGGAGCGGCTTGCACGGCTCGCCGGGGCGCCACAAGAAGCCGGCCTCGCAGACGCAGACCGGGCCGGAGGCACCGATGGCGCACGTGCCGTGGTCTCCGCACGGAGACGACGCGCACCAGTCCGGCAGCGAGGCGCCACCGTCCCCCCCACCGCAGGCGAGGTTGAGCAGCGCGGCAGAGAGAACCATGAACAGACACCCGATCGACAGCAGAATCCGCATGGTCTTCCTCCCGAATACGGGGGGAGAAGACCACGGGCAGCTACCGGACGCGAGGGCCGTCAGGCTCGCAGGCTCGCCGCAGGGTTGCGCCCGGGCCCGCGTCGCGATACACTGCACTTGTACCGTTTCTTGTACCTTGGAGGTGTGCCATGGCGATGCCCACGCGCGGCGGCGGCATCCACTTCGCGGCGGATCCCGAGTTCCGGGCGGTGCTCGAGCGCGGGGTGCGGCTGACCGGCAAGCCGAAGTCCGCCCTTCTCCGCGAGGCGCTCGTGGCCCATGTCGCCCGGCTGGAGGCGGAGGCGCTCGCCCGCGAGCTGGAACGCGCCTACGAGGGCCTGAACGAGGTCAACCGCGATCTCGACCGGGAGATGCACGTCGCCGATGCGCCCTGGCCAACCGCCCGGGGGGCGCGATGACGGAATACCGCCGCGGGAGCGTCGTGCTCGTGCGTCTCGATCCGGTTGTGGGGTCCGAGCAGGGCAAGACCCGCCCCTGCGTGGTGGTCCAGAACGACGTCGCCAACCGAGTTTCGCGCACCGTGACCGTGGTCCCGGTCGTGGGGTTCGCGGACAAGATCGCCTCCTACCCGGTCTGCGTGCCGGTCGATGCAGGGGAGGCGGGCCTGCGGAAGCGGAGCATCGTCAACTGCGCGCACGTCCGCACGGTCGATGCGAGCCGGCTGGTCCTGCCCCCGCTCGGCGATGTCGCCAGCCCGCGGATGCGCGCCGTGGACCGGGCCATCCGCATCCACCTCGGGTTGTGACGCCGGGCGGGTCGCGGATCGGACCGAAGGCGGGAGCCATCAGGCCAAGCGCCGGATGGAGAGGTCGAGGCCGTCCACGACCGGCAGCGGAAGCCAAGGGGCGGCTCGATCCGGTCGATCCGGTCGACCCGACCGGTTCGGTTCGGCGAACGCCGTTGCCACGGGACGGCCCTGAGCGCTACCATCCGCCACGCGGGCGAGGCCGCCTCGGCGTGGACCGTACGTCGCGGGACAGGAGGAGCGGCGGTCGCGGCGGCGTCACGGAGGGGTTGGATGAGGATCGACTGGCGGCGAGCGGCTCGGCGGCAGCTCGGGGAGCGGGACAGCCTCGTGGTGCTGTGGCGGGACCGGGAGGGCCCGCCCGGCGGGCGCGAGGCCCTGGTCCTCGTGGCGACCGCATGCGACAACCCTGAGTGCGACTGCACCGACGTGACGCTGGACGGCCTGCTCGTCCTCGATCCGTTCACCGACGTGCGGTGCGAGGGCGAGAAGCTCCTCATCCGCCATGACGCCCGTCCGGCCGAGCCCATGCGTCACGTCACGTTCACCGTCCGGATCGAGCAGGGCGACGTCCCGTCGGCGGAGGTGCCCAAGGGGATGGCGGCGGACCTGACGGCGTGGGTCCAGGCCGGTCTCGACGACGAGCTGCTGGACTTCCTCCACGGCAGGGCCGCGGCCGTCAAGAGATGGGACCCGGCCGCCCCGGATCGGGATCCCGATAGGTGGGGATGGTGGGAACCCGGCGCGCTCGTCGCTCACGGCGAGGTGTTCCCGGAGGCGAGGCACGACGCCTACATCGTGGACGGGAAGGAGGTGCTGGCGCTGCTGCACGGGTGCGCCACCCCCGACTGCGACTGCACCGATGCGTCGGTGGCGTTCGCCGAGATCCCGGCGGAGTCCGCCGGTGCCGGCGCCGAGCCCCGCACCCTCGGCCGGGTGATCTTCGACTTGCAGGAGGAGCGCCTCGCCGGTGACCCGGAATTCCACGACGTGGTCGATGGCTACGCCGCGTTCCTGGGCCGCGCCTGGGAGGCATTCCGCAGGCGCCACCGCGACCTGGAGCGCCTCCGCCGGCGGGCCCTCGCCATCCGGCGGTTCGGCGCGACCTTCCTGATGCCGCAGTGGGAGTCCCGCGAGGCCCGCGCCCGCACGGCGTTGGCGGCCGCGGCCGCCCCGGCGAGAACGAAGGTCGGCCCGAACGAGCGCTGCCCCTGCGGCTCCGGTCGGAAGTACAAGAAGTGCTGCGGGGCGGTGCCCGCGAGGACCTGAGAGGACACGGCGGGGGGTGAATCCCCTCCCCCGGCCGCATCGGAGCCGCCGGGGGGGGGAAGGAGCGTCACGCCAGTTCGAACAGGCCCGCGGCGCCCATGCCGCCGCCGATGCACATGCCGACCACGCCGTACTTCGCCTTGCGGCGCTGCATCTCGTTCATGATCTGCACGGTCAGCTTGGCGCCGGTGCACCCGAGCGGGTGGCCGAGCGCGATCGCGCCGCCGTTCACGTTCAGGTTCGCGGTGTTGATCTCCGGGACCAGCTTCACGACGGCCACGGACTGGGCCGCGAAGGCCTCGTTCAGCTCCCACAGGCCGACGTCGTCGTACTTCAGGCCGGTCTTCCTGATCAGCTTCGGCACCGCCGCGGCCGGGCCGATGCCCATGATCTCCGGCGGCACGCCCGCGACCTGGAAGTTCACGAACCGCACGAGCGGCTTCAGGTTGTGGCGCTTGAGCGCCTCCTCGCTGACCACGACCACGGCGGCGGCGCCGTCGTTGGTGGGCGAGGAGTTGCCCGCGGTCACGCTGCCGCCCTGCTTGAACACGCCCTTCAGCTTCGCGAGCCCCTCGAGGGTCGTGTCGCCGCGCGGGCACTCGTCCTTCGCGAACGAGCACGTCTCGCCGGTCGCCCAGTTCCTGTACGGTACCGGGACGATCTCGCCCTCGAACTTCCCTTCCTTCTGCGCCGTGACCGCCTTCATGTGGCTGTTGCAAGCGAACTGGTCCATCTCCTCGCGGGTCAGGCCGTACTTCGCCACCACGTTCTCGGCCGTCACGCCCATCGGCGTGTAGACCTCGGGGTTCGTCTCCATCAGGCCGGGGTGCGGCAGCAGGTTGTAGCCGCCCATCGGCACCGTGGACATGGACTCCACGCCGCCGGCCACGATCGCGTCGGAGAAGCCGCACATCACGTTCTGCGCGGCGAGCGCGATCGCCTGGAGACCCGACGAGCAGAACCGGTTGATCGTCATGGCCGACGACTCGACCGGCAGGCCCGCCATGAAGCTGACCACGCGCGCGATGTTCATGCCCTGGGTGCCCTCGGGCATGGCGCAGCCCAGGATCAGGTCGTCGATCTCGGCCTGCGGGACGCCCGACCGCGCGACCGCCTCCTTGACCGCGACGCCGGCCAGGTCCTCGGGCCGCACGTCCTTCAGCGTCCCCTTGATCGCGCGGCCAACCGCCGTCCGTGCGCCGGAAACGATGTACGCCGTTCTCATTCCGTACCTCCGTCAGGGCGGCATCCCCCTCGCGGGAGCCGTCCCGCAAGAACCCTAGTTCCGCAGCGGCTTGCCGTTCTTCAGCATGTACTCGATCCGGGCCTGCGTCTTCTCCATGCCGCAGAGCGCCAGGAACGACTCGCACTCCAGGTCGAGCAGGTGCTGCTCGGTGACCTTCGAGTTCGGCTGGATGTCGCCGCCGCAGAGGATCTTCGCGACGTACCGGCCGACCGTCACGTCGTGGTCGGTGGCGAAGCCGCCCGCGTTGAACTGGAGCAGGCCGGCCTCGAACAGCGCGGAGCCGTTGCGGCCGGGCAGGATCAGGTTGTCCGGCGGGACCGGCGGCCGGTAGCCGGCGCGGGCGAGCCCGAGCGCGACCTCCTTGGCCTGGCCGATCTGCTTCTCGCGCGCGAGCGAGACCCCGTCCTCGGGCCGCAGGTACATCAGGCCGCGGGCCTCCTCGGCCGAGCGGCTGACCTTCGCGAGCGCGATCTGCTCGAACGCCTTCTGGATGAACGGCGTGCGCGGCGTGACCATGTCCGCCGGGACGCCCCGCAGCACGCGGCACACGGTCTCCTTGCAGCCGCCGCCGGCCGGGATGACGCCCACGCCGACCTCGACGAGACCCATGTACAGCTCGGCCGCCGCCTGGATGCGCGCGCCGTGCAGCGAGATCTCGCACCCGCCGCCGAGAGTCATGCCCGCCGGGCACGTGATGACCGGCTTCTTGCAGTACTTCATCCGCTGGCCGCCGCCCTGGAGCTGGCGGACGACCTGCTCCAGCATGTCCCAGTTGCCCATCTGGGCGGCCATCAGGACCATCGCGATGTTCGCGCCCACGCTGAAGTTGTCCGCGTGGTTCGCGACGACCATCCCGACCCGGTCCGGGTTGCCCTCCAGCTCGTCGAGGGCGTCGTTCATCATGTTGAGGATGTCGTCGTCGATCGCGTTCATCTTCGTGTGGAACTCGAGGCAGAGCACGCCGTCCCCGATGTCGATCAGCGACGCCCCGAAGTTGTCCTTGACGACCTTGCCTTCCTCCTTGAAGTCGCCGAGAAGGTAGACGTTCTTCGGCAGCTCGATCGGCTGGTACCGGCCGGTGCCGAAGTCGAAGTAGTACCTCTGGCTCCCGACCTTCTTGTAGAAGGTGCCCTCGCCCTCGGTCAGGACGCGCTTGACCACGTCCGGGACCTTGAAGCCGTCGGCCTCCATCCGCGCGACGCTGTCCGCGACGCCGATCGCGTCCCACGTCTCGAAGGGGCCCAGGTCCCAGTTGAAGCCCCACTTCATGCCGTTGTCGATGTTGACCACGTCGTCCGCGATCTCGCCGATGCGCTTCGCCGCGTAGATCAGCGCGTAGGCGGTCGCCTTCCACGCGATCGCCGCAGCCCGGTCGCTGCCGTTCAGCAGGTTCCGGATGCGCTCGCCGGCGTCCGACACGCCCTTCGTGGACTTGACCGACTCGAAGTCGGGCTTGGCCACCGGCCGGTACTCGACCGTCTTGTAGTCGATGACCAGCTTCTCCTTGGCCTCGCCCTTCTTGTAGAAGCCCGCCTTGGTCTTCCCGCCGAGCAGCTTGCGCTCGATCATGGCGCCGACGAAGGACGGGAGCGTGAACACGTCGCGCTCGTCGTCGTCCGGCAGGCTGTCGTAGCAGTTCTGCGACACGTGCTTGAACGTGTCGAGGCCGACGAGGTCGCACGTCTTGAACGCCGCGGAGGACGGCCGCCCCATGGGCTTGCCGAAGATCGCGTCGATCTCCTCGATCGTGTAGTCGCCCTCCATCATGAGCTGGATGACCTTGTCGATCGAATAGACGCCGATCCGGTTCGCGACGAAGTTCGGGGTGTCCTTGCCGAACACTATCCCCTTCCCGAGGATGTCGCTTCCGAACTTCACCCAGGTGTCCAGGACCTCGGGGTCGGTGTCCGGTCCGGGCACGATCTCGAGGAGCTTCATGAACCGGACCGGGTTGAAGAAGTGCGTGACCAGGAAGTTCTGCTTGAAGCTGTCCGGGTAGCCATCGGTCATCTTCGCGATGGACAGGCCGGACGTGTTCGACGACACGATCGCGCCGTACTTCAGGTGCGGTTGGAGGCGGTCGAACAGCTTGCGCTTGATGTCCAGGTTCTCGACGACCACCTCGATGACGATGTCGCAGTCCGCGATCTTCTCGAGGTCGTCATCGAAGTTGCCCGGGGTGACCAGGGCGGCGAACTTCTCGTGGTAGAAGAGCGGAGCGGGCTTGAACTTCTTCGCCGCGTCGATGCCGTTCAGCGCGAACCGGTTCCGCGCTTCAGGCTTCGTCTTCTCGTCGTCCGTCAGGTTCGGCGGCACGATGTCCAGGAGCAAGCACGGGATCCCCGCGTTCGCGAGGTGCGCGGCGATGCCCGATCCCATCACCCCCGCGCCGAGCACTGCGGCCCTGTCGATTCGTCTTGCCATCACAACCTCCGAGTGTTCCCCGACCCTGGCTCGGGCACCCCTCCGGACGCCCTCCGTCTCTTCGGTGCGCGGCGACGCGATTGCGCCACCCCGTGGGGATCCTCGCGGGGACGACCGCCGTTTGCAAGACCGAACACTGAGATTCGTCAACCCTGACGCAAGATCACGCGACGCGTCATCGTCACCGCAAAACTCCTGCAATCACCGACTGTTCCGTCTGCCGCACCCCGCCCGGAGGCGCCTCGCGAGCCCGCCGCCTCGGTTCGGCATTCCGGATCCGCGTTGTCCGAGGAACGCCCCTCCACCGGCGTCCCCCTGCCCGCCGTTCCGCGTTGCGAGGCGCCCCCCCCTTGCGCGCCCGGCTTGCGGGCGCCCCGCCGTGGTACGATGCCGCCATGGGGGTCGCCCGCACGATCGTCGAGGCCGCGGTGGTCGTCGCGCTGTCCGCCGGCGCCGCCGCGATCGCGAACGCCGTCCGCGAGGACCCGCTCCCGTGGGTCGCGACGCAGGAGTACGCGGTCCACGGCCCCTGCCCCGAGCCCGCCGGCGAGGTGACGGCGATCCGGGCCGGCGATCCCCTGATCCGCGACGGCCGCACGCTCGTGATCGACGCGCGCGACGAGACCGCGTTCCGCGAGTGGCACCTCCCAGGCGCGCGGCGAGTCGAGTTCGACTGGGTCAGCCCGGTGCCCGGCGCGGCCCTCGCGGACGTGGCCGCCTCCGGCGCCGCCGCGGTCGTGGTCTATGGCGACGGCGGCGACCCCGACTCGGGCCGCGAGCTGGCCCGTGAGCTTTCCGGCCGCGGGATCCGGAACGTCCACCACGTCGATGGCGGGGCGCCCGCGCTGCGCGGCCCCGGGCCGGGGGGGGCGCCATGATCGCCCGCGTCACCCCGTGGATCGCGCTCGCGGCGCGGCTGTACCTCGGCGCGGTCTTCATCGCGGCCTGCCTCCACAAGATCGCGCACCCCTATGCGTTCGCCGTGGACGTGGCGACCTACGGGATCCTGCCGCTCGCGCTCGTGAACCCGACCGCCCTGGTGCTGCCGTGGGTCGAACTGGCCGCGGGCGGCATGCTGGTGATCGGCCTGCGCGTCCGGGCCGCCGCGCTCCTGGTCGCCGGCATGATGGTCGTGTTCATGGTCGCCCTCGGCGTCGCGCTCGCCCGCGGGTTGGACATCTCGTGCGGCTGCTTCGCGTCGTCCGGGGCGGAGGCGGACCCGATCTCGTGGCTGACCATGGCGCGCGACGGTGCGTGGCTCGCGCTCGCCGTGCTCGTGATCGTCGCGGACCGCGCGCCGATCGGGCTCGACCGCTGGATCGGACGGAGGGATTCCCGATGAAGCGCGCGTCGTTCCTCGTGGTCGCGCTGCTCGCCGCGCCCGCCGCGGCCGAGGTGCCGGAGTGCCGCGCCCTGACCGGCGGCGCGAAATCGGTGGCGGACCACCTCCTGACCACCGAGCACCCCTACGACTGCTGCGACGGCACGATCGCGGACTGCCTGAAGCGCTCGCCCGCGTGCCCGCTCGCGTCGCGCCTGGCCGCGTTCGTGTGCCGGCGCGCGGCCTCCGGCCAGGATCGCGACACGATCCACAGGGCGATCGAGAGGCGCGCCGTCAGCATGATGCCGGGTACGAAGCGGCACGCGTTCGACCTCGCGGCCATCCCGTCCGCCGGGTCGCCGGCCGCGAAGGTGAAGCTCGTCGTGTTCCTCTGCCCGCGGTGCCCCGTGTGCTCGAAGCTCGGCCCGGACCTGTACCGCGAGGTCACGACCGGCCGGCTCGCGGGCAAGGTGACCCTGCACTGCCGCGTGTTCCCGGTGAAGTCGCACCCCGGGTCCGCCGAGGCGGGGCGCGCGATCGCCGCGGCCGCGCGGATCGGGAAGTTCTGGGAGTTCATGCTGCACGCCTTCCGGGAGTTCGACCGCTACTCGCCGGACGCGCTGCCGGGCTGGGCCGCGGCGGTGGGGATCGAGCGCGCCGCGTTCGATGCCGCCGTGGCGGATCCCGCGACCCAGGCCGCGCTCGTCGAGGCGAAGAAGGAGGGGATCCGGGCGGGGGTCGAGGCGACGCCCGCGCTGTTCATCGACGGCCGGCGGTGGCACGGGGACATGGACGTCGAGACGCTGGTGGACGTGCTGGAGGAGGCGGGGGTCGCCCCCTGACGGTCAGGAGCAGCCGCTCGTCCCGCCGCAGTTCAGGCACTTGTAGCAGGCCCCGCTGCGGACCATGACCCAGCCGCAGCTCGGGCACGGGGGGGCGTCCTCCTGGCCCTGGAACAGGTCGTTCTGCGACGGCCCGGGGGGCACGTCGCGCGCCACGGCTTCGAGGTCCGGGGTGACGGGGTCGCCCGTGGAGACGCGCGCCCCGGGACGCAGGAACTTCGTCGCGAGCCACCGGAAGATGTAGTCCACGATGCTCTTGGCGTAGCCGATCTGCGGGTTCGTGGAGAACCCCGACGGCTCGAACCGCACGTGGCTGAACTTGTCGATCAGCACGTCCAGCGGCACGCCGTACTGGAGCGCGATCGAGATCGACGTGGCGAACGAGTCCATCAGCCCGGAGATGACGCTCCCCTGCTTCGCCATGGTGACGAAGATCTCGCCCGGTGACCCGTCCTCGTACATGCCGACGGTGATGTACCCGTCGAGCCCCGCGATGCTGAACTTGTGGGTGATCGACTGGCGCTCGTCGGGCAGCTTGCGGCGCTCGCGCGCCACGGTCCCCGTCAGTTCCGCCAGGGCGTCCTCGCCCTTCTTGACGTTGACGGGCTGCTGCTTCTTGGACCCGTCGCGGTAGATCGCGATCGCCTTGAGGCCCATGCGCCAGGCGTCCACGTAGGCGCGCGACACGTCCTCGACCGTCGATTCGTTCGGCATGTTCACGGTCTTGGAGATCGCGCCCGACAGGTACGGCTGGACCGCGGCCATCATCCGGATGTGCCCGTCCACGCTGATGGATCGCAGGCCGCCGGCCGGCTTGAACGCGCAGTCGAACACCGCGACGTGCTCGGCCTTCAGGCCCGGCGCGCCCTCGATCGTGTCGTGGTCGTCCATGTACTGGAGGATCTCGCGGATGCGGGCCTCCTCGTATCCGAGCCGGCGGAGCGCGATCGGGACGGTCTGGTTCACGATCTTCATCGTGCCGCCGCCGACCAGGCTCTTGTACTTCACGATGGCCATCTCGGGCTCGATGCCCGTGGTGTCGCAATCCATCTTGAAGCCGATGGTCCCGGTCGGCGCGAGCAGCGACACCTGGGCGTTGCGGAAGCCGTGCTTCTCGCCGGTCGCCAGCGCGTCGTCCCAGCTCGCGCGCGCCGCGGCCAGCAGCTCTGGCTGCACCAGCGACGCCGGCAGCCGGTCGATCGCCTCGCGGTGCTTCCGGATGACGCGCAGCATCGGCTCGCGGTTCTTCGCGTACTCCGAGAACGGCCCCTTCGCGGCCGACACCCGCGCGCTCTCCGCGTACGCCTCGCCGGTCATCAGCGCCGTCATCGCCGCGGCCATCGCGCGGCCGGCCTCGCTGTCGTACGGCAGGCCCCACTGCATCAGCACGGCGCCGAGGTTCGCGTACCCGAGCCCGAGGGGCCGGTACTTGTCGGAGTTGGTCCCGATCGGCTCGGTCGGGTAGGCGGCGGCCGAGACGATGATCTCCTGGGCGAGGATGAACACGCGCACGGCCTGCTTCATGGCCTCCGCGTCGATCGTGCCGTCGTCGCGCAGGAAGCGCATCAGGTTCAGCGACGCCAGGTTGCAGGCCGAGTTGTCCAGGAACATGAACTCGGAGCACGGGTTCGACGCGTTGATGCGGCCCGAGTTCGGGCAGGTGTGCCAGTCGTTGACCGTGGTGTCGAACTGCATGCCCGGGTCGCCGCAGGCGTGAGCCGCCTCGGCGATCGACTGCATCAGGTCGCGTGCCCGGCAGGTGTCCATCACGCGGCCCGACGTGACCGCGCGGGTCTGCCACTCGCCGTCGCGGTCCACGGCCCGCATGAAGTCGTCGGTCACGCGCACCGAGTGGTTCGCGTTCTGGAAGAAGACCGACTCGTACGCCTCGCCGCCGAAGGACCCGTCGTAGCCCGCCGCGATCAGCGCGAGCGCCTTCCGCTCCTCGCGCATCTTCGACTCGACGAACTCGACGATGTCGGGGTGGTCCGCGTTCAGGATGACCATCTTCGCGGCACGCCGCGTCTTGCCGCCGCTCTTGATGACGCCGGCGAACGCGTCGTAGCCCTTCATGAAGGACACGGGGCCGGACGGCTTGCCGCCGCCGCGCAGCAGCTCCTTGGACGACCGCAGCGGCGAGAAGTTCGTGCCGGTGCCGGACCCGAACTTGAACCCCATGCCCTCGATGCGGACGAGGCTCAGGATGCTCTCCATGGTGTCGTCGACGGAGTTGATGAAGCACGCCGAGCACTGCGGGTGCTTCTCCACGCCGACGTTGAACCACACCGGGCTGTTGAACGTCCCGTACTGGTGGAGGATCAGGTACGTCAACTCCGCGTGGAAGGTCGCCGCGACCTCCTCGTTCGCGAAGTAGCCGCCGGTCCGACCCCACTCGGTCAGCCCGTCCACGACCCGCGAGATCATCGTGCGCACGCTGCGTTCGCGGTTCGGGGTACCGAGCGTGCCGCGGAAGTACTTGGACGCGATCACGTTCGTCGCGGACTGCGAGTAGAACTTCGGGAACTCGATGTTGTCCTGGCGGAAGACGTCGCGGCCGTCGTCGCCCTTGATCGACGCGGACCGCAGCTCCCACTCGACCTGGTCCATCGGGTCCTCGCCGGGAGCCGTGAACCTGCGGTCGAGCGTGACGCCGGCACCCGGGGCCTGGGCGGGGGCCTTCTTCGCGGGGGCGACCTCGCGAGAGCCGCCCTTGGCGGCCTCCCATCTCGGGGCCGGGACGGCGGTGTTCGGTGCGGCACCGAAGAGGAGCATCTCCTGAAGCCCGTCGGTCATGTCCAACAAACCCCATCCGTCGGGCGCAGCCCACTGCGCCCGCTTCCGTCAGGCGACACTAACCCTGGACATCTTCCGGCTCGGCGCCGTCGCGATGCCCGGCCAAAACCCCGCACATGGGGCCGCTAACGGTTTCATCGTAGTTCTGCCCTCTGGCGGTGTCAAGAAAAATGCACAACATGTAGTGGTGATTCGCGCGCTGGACCACAATATCTTGAAAATCCCCGTGTGAGTCGGGGGAGTTGCGCTCGCTTCTCTACAGGCCGGCCGGACCGGCTGAAGCGGTCCGGCCACCCTCGCGTGGACCGGGCTGAAGCCGGTCACGCTCGGGCGCCGGTGCGGTTGCGTGGTTGATGGCGGACGGAATGAGCGCTTTCCCCATGGTCTCGGGGACACCCGGACCGGGGCCTCGCAAAACGCGTCAGCCCCGTGACATTCTTGTCATGGGTCCGGCGGGCCCCGGAACGCCCCGACCTGGCGATCCGGATCGGCCGGATCGGAAACCGGCGGGGTTTCCGGGTGTTCGATCGCGTGGATTGCAGTGGTCCCTTTCTTGCATTTACTCCGCTCGGCCGAGGCCGGGGTTGGCGGATGAAGGCGACCGCGAAGTCCGGAGCAGCAAGAGGAATGACGGCAGCGGAACGTGAAGACGGTCTCGAGCACGCCGAGCAGATCGAACGCCCCGAGTGGGACGCCGAGCCGGGGGCTCCGGTCAACGGGATCCTCGCCTACCTGAGCCACGTCGGCGAGGCGCCCCTCCTCACCCGCGAGCAGGAGCGCGAGCTGGCCATCGCGATGGAGGACGGGACCCGCGAGACCTTCACCCACCTGGTGGCGATCCCGCTCTGCCGCGATCACCTGCTGACCTTCCCGCACCGCCTGACGTCCGGCGAGGTGTCGCTCCAGGACGTGGCCACGCTCGAGGAGAGCAGCCACGAGGACTGGACGCCGTCGCTGACCGCGGAGCTGGAGTCGTTCGCGGACCGGATCGAGGAGATCCACCCGCGGTGGCGGCGGATGCTCCGCGGCAGGCCGGCGACCGCGAAGCAGGAGGAGTGGCTGTCGGCGGCGCTGCACGAGGCGTACGGCGAGTTCCGCTTCGGCGCGGGCATCGTCCGGGTCGTGATCAAGACCCTCTGGCGGCAGCTCGAGCGGCTGTCGGACCCGGGCGGCCCCGATCCCGAGGACCGCACCGACGCGAACGCCTACGGCGCGCTCGAGCCGGACGACGGCGTGCTGTCGGTCGCGGCGTCGGCCCAGTCCGCCGAGATGATCCTGGGTCTCGCGGGGCCGCGGCTGTCCGAGTTCGTGACCGCGCTCGCGGCCGCGCAGCACAAGGTGATCGACTCGCGCTCGCGCATGATCCGGTCGAACCTGCGGCTGGTCGTGTCGATCGCCAAGCACTACATGAACCGCGGCATGCCCCTGCTGGACCTGGTCCAGGAAGGCAACATCGGGCTGATGAAGGCGGTCGGCCGGTTCGACTGGCGCTTCGGCCACAAGTTCAGCACCTACGCGACCTGGTGGATCCGGCAGTCGATCACGCGCGCGCTCGCGGAGCACGGGCGGACGATCCGGATCCCGCTCCACCTGGTCGAGTGCCTGAGCAAGGTGCAGCGGTGCAAGGCGCGCCTCCGGCACGAGCTGGACCGCGAGCCCACGGCCGAGGAGGTCGCAAAGGTCGCCGGCTTCACCCCGGACCAGGTCGAGCGCGCCGAGCGCACGCTGCTCCGGACCGTGTCGCTGGAGACGCCGATCGGCGACGACGACGCGCAGCTCATGGACGTGGTCGAGGACGCGGGCGCCATCCACCCCTTCGACGAGGCGGTCGAGGGCGACATGCGCGTCGGGATCCGGCGGCTGCTCGCCAGCCTGACCCCGAAGGAGGAGGCCGTGATCCGCCTGCGCTACGGCATCGGCACGCGGCGCGAGCACACGCTCGAAGAGGTCGGCGAGGCGGTCGGCCTCACGCGCGAGCGCGTACGCCAGATCGAGGTGAAGGTTTTGTTGAGGCTGCGCCTCCCGGCGGGCACCCGCCAGATGCGCAGCTTCCTGGACGACTGATCAGCCTCTGGTCTCCTCCTCCTCCACCCGGCGCCCGGGTCCTCCCGGACAGGGCGCCGAGGTGTATCCGGCGCCAACCCCTCCCGAGCCCCGCCCGTCTCCCCTGGCGGCACGGTTCCCAAACCGCGTACAATCCCCCCCGGCCCGTCTGCCGGAGGCGCCATGTCCGCCCGCTACCTGCTTCCCCTGGGAATCGCGCTGCTCGGCCTCGCCTGCGGAGGCGGCACGTCGACCGGCAACGGCGGCAGCGACGCGACCGGACACCAGGACCTCGCGCCGGGCGACGCGCCCGCCGACCTCGCCGCCGACGCCCCGACCGAGGCCGCGCCCGGCGAGACCGCGGACGACGTTGCCGCGGATCCGGGCACGACCCCCGACGTCGCCCCGGACGGCGTCGCGCCCGGCGCCGACATCGTGGGCGGCTGCCAGGAGTGCGCCTACGGGACGCTCAAGGGCCTTACCTGCGCTCCCGACGGCAAGACCGTGGTGTCCGGCGTGACCGTGTCGATCGACACCGTGGACTGCGCGGGCAACCCGCTGCACCTCGAGACGGTCTCGGACGCGCAGGGCAGGTACCTGCTCCCGCAGGTCCCGTGCGGCCAGCAGAAGGTCCACCTGACCAAGGGATCCTACGCGCACGCGTTCGACATCTGGATCGACGCCGGCATGGAGGTCGAGGCGATCAACGGGCGCTGCTTCGGCGCGACGGCCGCGAAGATCGCGGTGCTCACCGGGAAGTGGGACGCGATCGAGTACCTGCTGAACAACCTCAAGCTCAAGTTCGACCTGTACGACTCCGACGACAGCGACGGCGGGATGTCGTCCGGCGGGATGGCGATGCCCCTCCTCCAGGACGCGAAGGAGCTGGCCGCGTACAACGTCATCTTCGTCAACTGCGGCCAGGTCCACTCCATGATCGCCGGCGACCCGACCGTCCGGAAGAACCTCGACGACTGGGTCGAGAAGGGCGGCTCGTTCTACGGTTCGGACTACGCGGACGTCTACGTCAACATGATCTGGCCGTGGGCGTGGGACCAGCCGGACGCCTACTCGATCTTCTCGCAGACCGTCCACGCCGAGGTGATCGACCCGCCGCTCTTCGCCTACCTCGGGAAGATGCAGCAGGACATCCAGTACCAGCTCGGCCCGATCTCCACGGTCAAGGCCCCGGGCAAGAACCCGACCACGGGCGAGGACACGATGGTCCACCTGCGGGGGGAGTTCAAGGAGTACCCGGGCGAGGTCCGGCCGATCATGCTGTCGTTCCGGCCCTATCCGAAGGGCGGCAAGGTGATGTTCGCGAACTTCCATCACGAGGAGCAGACCGGGCCGCTGCTGGCCGAGGTGGCGAGGATCCTGTACTGGGTGGTGTTCGAGTTGTAGCTCCCCCCCCCCGCGTCCGTCCCCCCTGCGCGCCCTCGGCCCGCGCAGGGGGGACGGCTACAACGCTGCCACCACTTCCGCGAACTGCTCCACTGCCCACGTCAGATGCTGCTCGGTGATGGTCAGCGGCGGCGCGAGCCGGATCACGTCGTCGTGCGTCTCCTTGCAGAGCATCCCGCGCTGCATGAGCGCCTCGCAGAAGCGCCGCGCGCCGCCGGCCTCGCGGTGCAGCTCGACGCCCACGAACAGGCCGCGGCCGCGGACCTCCTTGACGTGCTTCGAGCGGACCGCGCGCAGCCTGTCGAGCAGGAACGCGCCGAGGGTGGCGGAGCGCTCGTCGAGCCTCTCCTCCTCGAGGACGCGCAGGGCCGCGCGCGCGACCGCGCACGCGAGGGGGTTGCCGCCGAACGTGGAGCCGTGCTCGCCCGGACGGAACAGCCCGAGCACCTCGCGCGTCCCGACGACCGCGCTGACCGGATAGACGCCGCCGCCGAGCCCCTTGCCGAGCGTCATCAGGTCCGGCTTCACGCCCTCGTGGTCGCAGGCGAACCGGCGGCCGGTGCGGGCGAACCCCGTCTGGATCTCGTCCGCGATCATCAGCACGTCGTGGCGGCGCGTGACCTCGCGGACCGCGCGCAGGTAGCCGTCCGGCGGCAGGATGACCCCGGCCTCGCCCTGGATGGGCTCGACCAGGAACGCGGCGGTCCGCGGGGTGATCGCGGCCTCGAGGGCCGCGACGTCGCCGTACGGGATCACCTTGAACCCCGGCGTGAACGGGCCGAAGTCCTCGCGGTACAGGTCCTCGGTCGAGAAGGTGACCACGGTGACCGTGCGGCCGTGGAAGTTGCCGGAGCACGCGATGATCTCGGCCTCGTACTTCGGGACGCCCTTCTTCAGGTACGCCCACTTGCGGACGGCCTTGATCGCGGTCTCGACCGCCTCGGCGCCCGTGTTCATCGGGAGCGCCATCTCGGTGCCGGTGTACTCGCACAGCTCCTTGAGCATCGGGCCCATCTCGGCGTTGTGGAACGCGCGCGAGGTCAGGGTCACCATGCCCATCTGCCCGATGGCCGCCGCGATGATCTTCGGGTGCCGGTGACCGTGGGAGAGCGCGGAGTAGCACGACAGGAAGTCCAGGTACCGCTTGCCTTCCGCGTCCCACATGAACACGCCGTCCGCGTGGTCGATCACGACCGGCAGCGGCTTGTAGTTGTGCGCACCCCACGTGTTCGCCAGTTCCATCAGCTCGCGCGAGTCCATGTTCGTCCGTCCTCCGGGAGGCTGGCGCGCAAAGCCCGACTGCCCGCGCGTCGCGACCTTATACCCTTCCCCGCGACGCGAGTTCAAGCCGGGGCGAGCGGTCGGCGCTACGCGAGTTTGACGGGTACGGGGGACGGGGACAGAATGCGTCGGGGGACGGAACCGGGTGCGGGCACGGGGGAGAGATGCGCGACGTTACGGGATTCGCGCTGCTGCTGGCGGCCACGGTCCTGCTGATGTGGGTCCTGGTGGGGTACGTGCTGCCGTTCCTGGCGACGTACCTCTTCGGGCTGGTCGCGTTCCTCGCGCTCGCGTCGTGGCTCCTCCGGAACGGTCGCGTGCACCCCACGCACCTCGACAGCTACCTGAAGCCGCGGGTCGGCGCCGCGATCGCGCTGCTCGCGCTGTCCGCGCCTTCGGTGCACGCCCTGCTCTTCTGGCTGGTCGCGGACATGTCCGACTGGTGGTGGCTGGTCGCGTTCGCCAACGCCGGCCCGGCGTGGATCTGGTCCGTCCACCTTCTGCACGCGCACCGCCGGCAGCGCGCGCTCTACCACGCGGAAGGACACGACATCGAGGACCTGCTCGAGCGCGCCACCGCGCGCGACGCGGCGCTCGAGGTCCGGTCCGACGCCCTGGAATCCCTCGCGGCCGAGCACCACGAGCCGGAGGCGTGGGAGCTTGCCGCGGGGCCCGGGTCCGCGGCGCCCGACGTGCGGCCGGCAGTGGCCGCATCGCTCGCGGACGTCGCGGCGCTCCGGAAGGCATACGTGACGCCGATCCGCGCGCTCGACCGGTGCCTTGCCGCGGTCCGGGCCGGCGCGAAGCCGCCCGCCGAGGACGTGCGCGAGGCTGCGCTGGCGATCGAGCGGACCGAGGCCGACTTCAAGCGGCACATGGCGATGTCCGAACTGCTGTTGAGCGAGGCGTCGTGGGGAGCGGCGCGGAGCTGGGACGACTAGGGTCTCAGCCCTCGCGCGTCCGTCCCATTCGTGCCGGGCGGGCCGCGGCGGCGTCAACGACGCGGCCCGACGACGCGCGGGGGCTGCGGTGCTACTCCTTCTTCTTCGGGACCCCCGAGATATCCGATTCGACCTCGAAGTCGTCGGGCTTGATCGTCAGCACCATGCAGTGGGCGCGGCGCACGACCTTGTCGGTCTGGCTGCCGATCAGCATGTGCTTGACGCCGGTGTAGCCGTGCGATCCCATCACGATCAGGTCGGTCTCGTTCTGCCACGCGAAGCGCAGGATCTCGAGCCAGGGCTTGCCCGCGCGGATCTCCACCCGGACCTTGCGGCGATCCACCTCGGCGAGCCCGCCCTCCTTGAACAGGTCGGTCACGCGACGGTGCACGCCGTCCTCGACCCGCTTCAGCTCGTTCGCCTGCCGCTCCATGTCCTCGGCGGAGTCGAAGGACGCGATCGGCTCCATGACGTGCAGCACGTCGACCGTGGCGTCGTACTGCCGGCCGAGCTTCAGCGCGACGTAGAACGCCTTCCGCGAGGTGTCCGAGAAGTCGATCGGGACCAGGACCTTCTCGACCTTGAACTTGACTTCCATTCGCTTCCTCCGCCTGTTTCCGGCGACCCGCGGTCGCGAAAAAGATGTTAGCACGGGTCGCCGGACCTGATCCACCCGTACCCGTGCCGGGCATTCCGCGCTGTCGCCCGGCCCGCACCGCAGGCGGTACCGGGG
>VGRB01000041.1 GCA_016875475.1 Deltaproteobacteria bacterium | reverse complement strand
GGGGAGGCCGGCGGCGGGCAGATCGCCGGCCATGAAGGTGTCCAGCGCCTGCCGCTGGGCGCTCGACAGCTTGTGAAGCTTGATGCCCATGCCCTGGGGACGGCCCTGGCTCTCGCGCGGGTTGATCCAGATGACCTTGCCCGCGACCTTGAAGCTCACGTTCTCCGTCTCCAGCCTGCACGCGAGCGTCAGGACCGTGTCGATCGGGAGCAGCGCCTCGGTCTTGACGAACGGGGCCCGCCCTTGGAGAGGCTCAGCGACAGGCCGTCGTAGAGCTGCACGGCGTCCTTGAAGACCAGGTCGACCGCCATGGTGACGCCGGAGTCGGTCCTGCGATCGAGCACGACGAACCGCGGCTTGCGGCCGATCTCGGCCTTCAGGAAGACATCGACGTAGCCCTTCAGCTCCTTGATCCTGGCAGCCAGGAGGGGGTCCCCCTTGCCGAGGGGCTGGGACGCCATCTCCTCCGCCGACTTCAGCGCCTTCAACGCCTCGAAGAAGCTGCCGATCCGCTGCTCGGTGACCGGCCCCCCGGACGTCGGCCCGGCGAACGTGTCAGGCATGGAACTCCGACCTCGTCATCCGTGTACCTGGTTGCGGCCGTGGCTCTTGGCCCAGTAGAGGTTCTTGTCCGCCTCCTTCACCAGGTCCTCGGGTCCCTTGTGCTCCTCGCGGGAGAACTGGGCGACGCCGATGCTGATCGTCACGTTCATGGTCTGGCCCTCGAACGCGACCTGGTGCGCCGCGACCATCTCGCACACCGTCTCGGCGAACTCGATCGCCGTCTTCCTGTCGGTCTCGGGGAGGACGATGACGAACTCCTCGCCGCCGTAGCGCGCGAACAGCTCCTCGCGACGGATGCGGATCCGGACGATGGACGCAAGCTCGCGGAGCACCACATCGCCCGTGAGGTGCCCGTGCAGGTCGTTCACCCGCTTGAAGTGGTCGATGTCGATCATCAGGACGGACAGGTCGCGGCGGTGGCGCCTCGCGCGCGCCATCTCCTTGTCCAGGAAGTCGTCGAGCTGCCGCTTGTTCGCGATCTGCGTAAGGCCGTCGGTGACGGCCATCCGGTAGATCTCCTCGTAGTAGGCGGCCTCGATGTTGTCGCCCGTCAGGTACTTGAAGATCGTGTCGCCGATCTTGATGAAGTTCCCGCACGCGAGCTGCGATCGCGGCTGGACCGGCTTGTCGTTCAGGTAGGTCCCGTTCGTGCTGTTCAGGTCGATGACGAACCGCGCCTCATGGAAGCGCTCGATGCGCGCGTGTCGCCGCGATACCGAATCGGAGTCCAGCACGATGGTGTTGTCGGGGTCGCGGCCGATCGTCAGCACGTCCTCGATCAGGTCGAACTTCCGTCCGATGTTGTTCCCGTAGATGATGACGAGGCACTCGGTCCCGGCCCCGGCACCGCCCGCGAGGACCTGCCGTACCGTCGTCACCCGGGTCGCGAGGTCATCGACCACCTGGCCCTCCAGAGTGCCCCCGGACCGCCAATGCGGTCGCAGGATACAGTACCACAAGCGGGCAATCGGCACCCAGACGACGGAACTTCAGAGCGCGCCGCGCCGAGGCGCGGCGCGCTCGGCGGCCGCAAGGCGGCCGCGCAAGGGGGGTGGCCCGCGCCCCGCAAGGCGGGGCGGCGGGCAGGGGGGCGAGCCGCGCCCCCCTCCGATCGATGCCCCTGTGGCCTGCCGGGTCGGGAAGGCGGTGTACGCGTCTCGACCCTACCTGACCGTGATTCGTACCCGTCCCCGCACGCCTTCCAGCGCGACGTCGTGGTCGCCCGGCCGGGCGGGCCACGGGCAGGGCACGTTGACCTCGCAGACCGGCCCCGGCGCCCCGTCGATGCGGAACCTCGCGGGACCGTTGGCCGGATCGCCCGCCGCGAGGAGGACGATCGATCGTGCACCGGGCGGCACGTCCGGGTCGAGCCGGTACTCCTCGCCGTCCACCGGCCTCGCGATCCGGAGCGGCGCCCCGGCCGCGTGGTACGAGGGGCCGTGGTCGCCGGTCCCGCCAGCCTCCGCGCGGTGCAGGTCGCACGGCGGCGGGGGCGCGGCGGACGCCGGGAACGCCTCGCGCACGGTCCCCGGACAGGCCGGCCCGGGCGCGCCGCCGGACAGGGGGCAGACCTCCCGCCGGACGATGCCGGGGGGTTCCGGGGGCCACGCCGGCCGCCGCGCCGCCGCGAGCCCGAGCATCACCTCGCGGAACACGGGCGCCGCCCCCTGGGCCCCCCAGACGTCCTCCATCGAGCCGCCCGCCATGTTGCCGACCCACACCCCGACCGTGCGTTCGGGCGTGTACCCCACGCACCACGAGTCGCGGTGGTCGGCGGACGTGCCGGTCTTCGCGGCGACCCGGAAAGGCAGGTCCAGCACCCCGTGCCGGCCGAACGTCAGGCCGCGCGCGTCGTCGTCGGACAGGATGTCGGACACCATCCATGCGACGTCCGCCGGGAAGACGCGGGTCTCCGCCGGCTGGGGGCCGTCGCGGAGCAGCGTGAACGGCCGCCGGACGCCGCCGCGTCCGAGCGTGGCATACGCGTCCGCGAGCGACGCGAGCCGCACCGGCGCGTCGCCGAGCACGAGCCCGAGCCCGTACTCGTCCGGCCCCGCGTCGAGGTCATCGAACCCGAGCGCGTGCAGCACGTCCAGGAACGCCGCCACCCCGACCTCGTCGAGCAGCCGCGCCGCGGGCACGTTGAGGGACGAGGCGAGCGCCTCGCGGAGGCGGACCGGCCCGCGCCAGCGACGGTCGTGGTCCCGCGGCGACCACGCCTGCCCGCCCGCCTGGGTGAACGACGTGGGCACGTCGGACAGCAGCGAGGCCGGGGTCCGCCCGCGCGAGAGCGCCATCGCGTAGAGGAACGGCTTCAGGGTCGAGCCCGGCTGGCGAGGGGAGCGCGCCCCGTCCACCTGCCCGGCAGCCGGGTCGAGGAAGTCGCGGGACCCGACCAGGGCCAGGACCTCGCCCGTCTGCGTGTCCGCGACGACCACGGCCCCGTTCTGGACGTCGTCGCGCCCGATCGAGCGGAGGTGGGTGCGGAGGGCGCGCTCGGCGAGGTCCTGCACGCGCGCGTCGAGCGTGGTTCGGACCTCGGCGCCCCCGCCGGTCGCCCCCCCCCGCGCGGCGAGCGTCGTGGTCGCGTGCGGCGCGAGGAACGGGGGGGAAGAAAAGGACGGCGGAACGCCGGGCGATGGGCCAGGGCCGCGGCGAGGCCCGCGTCGTCGAGGAGGCCGTCGTCGCGCATCCGGTGGAGGAGGGGGCGGGCCAGCTCGACGGCGCGCGCCAGGCGGCGGGTCGGGTCGAGCGAGGACGGGGCGCGCGGGATCACGGCCAGCACGGCCGCCTCGGCCGCGTTCAGCCGGGACGCGTCCTTGCCGAGGTACCATCGGGCCGCGGCCTGCACGCCGGCGAGGTTGTGGCCGTACGGGAGGATGCCGAGATAGCGCTCGAGGACCTCGTCCTTGGTCAGGCGCGACTCGAGCACCAGGGCGAGCCAGGCCTCGGCGAGCTTGCCGCCGATCGTGCGCCCGACCGGGACCACGTTGCGGACGTACTGCTGCGTGATCGTGGAGCCGCCGGACACGACGCGCCCCGCCCGGACGTCCTGCCACGCGGCGCGCAGGATCGCGGCTGGATCCACGCCCGGGTGCAGCCGGAACCGGCGGTCCTCCGAGGCGACCACGGCATGGACCAGCCAGGGCGAGACCTCGGCCGGCGGCACCCGCCACTGGTGCGCCCCGAGCACGGGCACGTCCCGCAGGAGCACCCCGTTGCGGTCGAGGAATCGCAACGACCGCGCCGGCGGCTCGATCAGCTCGTCCGGGCACGGCCACAGCCGGGGAAGCGCGATCGCGGCGATCGCGAACGCGGCGATCGCGACCCTGCCGGAGGCCCCCTGCGCGCCCCCGGTGCGCGGGCGTTCATGCCGCCCGCGCACCGCCCCCGACCGGACGGGACGGGCGCGCGGGGGGTCGCGCCTACTCCACCACGAACCCGGTCCCATCGCTCGTCCCGAAGGTCTCGGGGTGGTACATCTCTTCCGCGCTCGCTGCCGGGAACGCGAACCTCCCCGGCACCACCGCCCGCGCGGCGAACCGGTGCACGTGCAGCCCCGCGGGCAGGCGATCCACGAAGCACGTCACCCGGTCGTCGCGGATCGAGGTGTGCGCGCAGGCGACCTCGTCGCCCTCCCACGGCAGGGCGTCCACCGCCCGGCGGAGCCGCTCGGACGCGGTCTGGAAGTCGAAGTTCACGGGCACGAGGCCGGCGGGCACGGGGACGTCGATCGCGAGCCGGTCGAGCCGCGTCGGGCTGGCGATCGTTACGGAGACGACCACGATCTGCCCCGTTTCGGCGGCGTCCGCGACCGACAGCACGCGGCGCCGGACCCATACGCCCTGGTCCCTCGCCGGGACCTGGCCCGCGGGGGCGTAGGTGAGCGCGGCGGACCAGTGGTAGGTGCCGGAGCCCCTGACCGCGAACGCGAGCGTGGTCCGTCCGGCCTCGATCAGGCGCCGCGGCGCCGCATCGGCACGTCCGTCGCGCGGGGCGGCGCGGAGCGGGACTTGAACTGCCAGGTGGCGAGCGGGGTCGCACCGAGCCAGGGCGAGACCGCGAGGTCCGGGGCGGCGTCGCCCTCCGACATCCGGACCCACGTCGCGAGCGCCATCAGGGCCAGCCCGTTCTCGTGCGTGCCGGACCACTCCCCGTTCCGGCGCGCCGCCCACAGGTGGGTCGCGAGCCGCGGGAGCAGCGGGTGCGTCGGGACGGCGCGCGCTCCCGCGATCAGCGCGGCCGACGTCAGCGCCACGTCCCCGGACGCCATGCCGTGCCACTCGTCGCCGCGCGGGACCGGCAGCTCCGCCTCGTCGCCCTTGACCGTCGCGCCCTCCAGCACCTCGGTCATCAGGTCGAGCGCCGCCGCGGCCGCCCCGTCCTTCCACGCGGCCGCGGCCAGCCAGGCGCGACCGGTGCGCGACAGGTCCCGCCGCTTGGCCACGAACAGGGCCACGAGGTCGCCGACCGTCCGGCCCTCCTCGGCGAGCACGAAAGTGGCGAACGCGGCCTGATCCGGATCCGGCGGGCGATCGCGCGACGCGTCCCGCGGCGTCCGGAGCGACTTCTCCAGGAACGCCACCGCGTCCGCGATCACGCCCGGGTCCGCCTTGAACCCGCGCTCGCGCGCGATGCCGGCGATCCGGATCGTCCACGCGGTGAGGTAGGGGTCGGAGGCGTCGCTGCCGCCGGCCCAGAAGCCGAACCCGCCGTCCGGACGCTGGAACTCCCGCAGGCGCGCCAGCGTCTTCCGGACCGATTCGCGCAGGTCGCCCTCGGTGCCGGGGGCGAAGCCGAACGTCGCCGCGAGGTCCTCCAGGTAGAGGTTCGGGAGGATCGCGCTCATGCGCTGCTCCAGGCAGCCGTGCGGGTACGAGATGAGCGACTTCGCAGCGCGGTCCAGGCCGACCAGCGCGGTCGGCGCGACGCTGACCGAGAGCCCGCCCACGTCCGGGGCCGCGCCGGCCGGGGGCTCGACCGTCTCGGTGACCTGGGCCGTGGCGGATCCGGAGGTCGCCACCGTCTCGGTGCGCGCGCGCCGCCGGACGGGCACCTTCAACTGGACCGCGTCGCGCTCCTGGCCGAGCCGGCCGGACACGCGGACCGTGCCCTCGCCCGCCTCGCCGGCCACCAGCTCGAACAGGGCCTCGCGCACCCGCCCCTCGCCGACGGCCACGCGCGCCTCGGACGCGCCGCGGAGCGAGACCGATCCTGTCGCCTCCACCTTCACGATCGCCTCGCCGGTCGCGCCCGGCGCGCCGTGGACCGCGACGGCCATGCGGAAGGCGTCCCGCGTCTCGGCGAACGGCGGGAGCGCGGGCCGGACCACGAGCGGCCGGTTGACCGTGAACTCGGTGCGCGCGAGGCCGAAGCGCGCCTCGCCGGAGGTCGCGACCGCGAAGACCCGGAACCGCGTCAGGTTGTCCGGCGCGCGGAAGCGGACCGTCGCCCGGCCGTCGTCGCCGGTGACCACCTCGGGGTCCCAGAACGCGAGCGCGACGAAGTCCTTGCGGGTCAGGTCGCCGCCGCCGTCGCCGCCGGGCTCGGACTTCTCGCCGAGCAGGATGCGGCGGATCAGGAAGTCGCGCGAGTCGCCGGTCGCGACCGACGCCCCGATCGGCGCGAAGAAGGTGTCGAACGGGTCGGCCGGGGAGTAGCCGGAGAGGTCGAGGACCGCAGCATCGACCGCGAACACGAGCACCTGGGCGCGGGCGCCGCGGCCGGAGCGGTCGCGGACCTCCACGCCGACCTCCACGTCCTGGCCGGGACGGTATTCCGGGACCGCCGGCTTCACCGCGACCGCGAGGCGGTTCGCGCCGGGATCGACGCGCAGCCGGACCGCGCCCACGCGCACGGACGGAGCGCCGAGGTCGTCGGGGTCCGGCTCGGCGCCGGGAGGGGAGGGCAGGCGACCGCGGGCGACCACGACGCCCACGGTCACGTTCGGCTCGTACTCCGGGAGGATGGGCAGCTCGAACGCCTCCGCGTTCCCCTTCATCGCGATCACGCGCTGCCAGAGCACGCCCTGGCGCTCGACCGTGACCAGGGCGGTGCCATTCTCGTAGGGCGAGTGGACCTGGATCCGCGCGGTCTCGCCGGGCGCGTAGGACCCCTTGTCGGGCATGAGCTGGACGCGGCTGTCGGAGGACCGGCGCCACGCGGCGTACCCGGGCCCGACCGCGTGGAAGGACGCCCCCGCGCGCACCGGGTTCCCGCGGACGTCCGAGGCGGAGGCGCGGACCCGGTACAGGCCGGGGACCGGGGGGGTGAGCCGGAACGCGCCCCGGCCGTCGCGGATCTCGACGTCCCGTGTCTCCACGGCCACGTCCACGGGCTCGCTGACCACCTGCCACGTGTCGCCGACGCCCTTCCGGCGGACGGTCTGCCATTCGCGACGCGTGACGAGGACCGACACCGACGGCATGGCAACCGGCTTGCCGCGCGGGTCCACGGCCGCGATGCCGACCTCGGTCGGGCTGCCCGCGTCCACGAGCCAGGACTCGAGCCGCGTGCCGAGGTAGAACTCGGCCGGGTGCACGATCGCGGTCGCGCGGCCCGACACGTTGCGGCCGCTGGTGTCCTCGACCTCGGCCTCGAAGGTGACGGTCGCGGGGGATCGCGTCGCGGGGAGCAGCCGGTGCCGGCGCGCGCCGGTGCCGGCCGCGTCGAGCGTCCCGTCGCCCTCGCCCGAGATGCGCTCGTCCGGCGACACCGTCGCCTGCGGCTCGTCCGAATCGAACGGGTCGCGGAACCGGAAGCCCGTCTGCCCTGGCGGCTCGAACGACGTCGGCGAGGGGTGTAGAACGAGTACGTGACCGGCGCCTCGGCCATGGGCGCGCCGAAGTAGTAGGCCGCGCGGAGCGACGCACCGGCGACGTCGCCGCGGACGTACTCGGGGCGGTCGAGGGCCGCCGTCACGCTGAACTCGGGGGGCTCGAAGAACGTGACCTGGAAGGACGCGGCGTGCGTCGTAGCCTCGCCGGGCAGCTCGATCCGGACCGAGTAGGGACCGTGCCGCGCGCCGGCCGGCACGGCCCAGGACACGGAGAACGACCCCCAGTCGTCGAAGAACACCGGCGTGCGCGCGACCGGTCCCGGCGGGTCCTCGTCCTCCTGGGGGGGGAGGACCTCGAGCGTCGCGGTTCCCCCCGGGACGCGCAGCGGGCCGCGGCCGGTCATGCGCCGGACCCAGCCCTTCATGCGGACCGTCTCGCCCTCGCGGTAGAGGTCGCGGTCCGTAACGACCACCGACCGCCAGCGCTCGTCCGATCCGTGTTCCTCGTCGTACGCGTCTCCCTCGACCGAGGGCGTCTCGGCCCAGACGAGCCGCGCGTCCGACAGGCGGAGCGCAGTGGCGTCCGTGCCCGCGCGCGCGACCGCGAACAGCCGGCTGCGCACCTGGTCCGCATCGGGCGCCCAGCCGTCCCCGTCGTCGCCGACGTCATCCCCGCCGCCGGTCCGGGCCTCCACCTTCGGGGGGGGAGGAAGGCGAAGCGCGAGGGTGTCCGTCCCGGGCGCCTCGGCGCGTCCGTCCGGCGCCGTCGAGCCGGACCAGAGCACCGCGTCGTCGTCCGCGCGCATCTCGACCGCGACGCCGCCCTGCGGCTCGCCCGTGGACAGACGGGTCACCCAGAGGACGACCGTCTCCGGCGACGCCTTCGCGGTCAGCGCGAGGTCGGTCACCTGGACGGCCCCGGCGTGGACGATGCCCAGGTCGCCGCGGCCGGCGGCCTCGGCGCGGGCGCGGTAGGCGACGATGCCGGTTCTGCCACCGCCCAGTGCCGGCGCGAGGTCCAGGGCGGCCACGCCCGAGGCGTCGAGCGGGGCCGAGACGCCGATCGTGACCGCGGCCGGGGCGAGCCCGAGCCCCTTCAGGTCGGGCGTGCCGCCGGCAAGGGCCGAGAGCACGCGCGCCGCGCGGTCGAGCGGGACCGGGGCGAGATCGGCCAGGATCCGCGAGACGTTGCGGACCGCGAACGCGTACCTGCGCGGCCCGTCGGACTCCATCACGCCGCCTCCTCCCCAGTCCTCGAACTGCGGCGGCCAGTGCCCGAAGGAATAGCGGACCCGGACCTCGCGGCCGAGCGACTGCCCGTGCGAGTCGGTCAGGTCCGCGGGCACGACCGCCTCGTAGTCGCGGCCGGCCTGGGGCCGCTCCAGGGCCCGGTGCTCGTGCGAGTACCACCCCGGGCCGTCGTCCCGGTCGTCCCGCACGCGCATGACCTTGCGGCGGAATTCCAGCGATCCCACGGGGTTGCTGAAGCGGAGCGACGCCTCCCAGGGCTGGTCGGGCGTGCAGGACGCGCCGCACCCGGTGCCCACGACCTTCAACGGCCCGTAGGTGCGGTACTCACGGGACGCGGCCACCGCGGACGGGAGCGGGCCCTCGCGGCCCACCAGGCCCGCGTCGACGCGGAGCGCGAAGGCCGAGTCGAGCGGCAGGGGGCGCGCGGGCCGGACCAGGAACATCGTGCCGCGCTCCACTGCGCCGTCGTTGAGGAACCACGCGCCGAGGCGCTGCCGGGCCAGCCTGGCCTCGTCGCGGGACGGCGCCCACACCCTGGCGCGGATCGGGGTCCCGCGCGCGAGCCGGAAGGTCGTGGCCGACTCCAGTCGCGACGGGGCGACCGGCTGGTTCAGCTCGACCACGAAGACCTGGTCCGCGTCGCAGTCGTCGCTCCCCTGGTCCGGCCACACCCGCGTCACGGCCGGCCGGGGGGGGACGCGGTCTCGAACTCCGCGACCGCGTCCGCGGCCAGCGCGGAGCCCGCGACCGAGGGCGTCCCGGCCGGGACGCGGACCTTGTACGCCGTGGCGGGCCGCAGCGGCTCGACCGGGGTCAGGACCGCGATGCGGGTGCCGACCCAGTGGCCCCGGACCGCGACCGGGGGCTCGATCGACACGGGCATCCGGGCGTTCTGCTCCGCTACGTCAGCGACGGCGACCATCGGCTGGTTGAACATCACCACGACCTGCCGCGGCGGGTCTTCGAGGGTGCCCTTCGGCGAGACGTGCGCGACCTCCAGGTCCGCCTGCGCGGCGGGCACGGGCTGCGCCGGGCCGAGCCCCCCGGCCGCGGGGCCGCCCGCGCCGCCGGTGGAGAGCGAGAGCGGCACGGCGTCGGCGCCTCCGGCGTCCTTCTTCGCCCCGGAGCACGCCGGGAGCGAAAGCACGAGCGAGGCCGCGAGCAGGGGCGGGAGCGCGGACCGGCGCATGGGCCCTCCGGCGGAGGTGGAGTCGGAGAGGATGGTACTCCGCGAGGGCGACAGGGAACAGGGGGCGCATGCCGCCCCTGGGCGGGCCGGTCAGGCCGCAGGGTCGCGGGGCTGCGGCGCCGGGGGAAGAGGGACCGTCTCCTCGACGACCAGGCCGAAGCCGGCCAGCGCGGTGAAGCGGCGGGGGGTGTTGGTCAGCACGCGCAGGCGGCGCGCGCCCAGCTCCGGGGGATTCGGCCGCCACCGCGCGCACGAGGAGCGTGGACGGGTCGCTGTCCGCGGACTGGCGCGCGAGCGTCTCCAGCAGCTCGACGCCGGTCTCCTCGCGGTTCAGGTACAGGAACACGCCGCGGCCGGACGCGGCGACCGCGGCGAGCGCGCCCTCGAAGCCGGCGCGGCCCTTGTCGTCGCCGAACGCGAACGTGTCGCCCGGGAAGCTCGCCCGGTGGACGCGCACGAGCGCCGGCTCGTCGGCGGAGACGTCGCCCGCGACCAGGGCCAGGTGCGTCCGGTCGTCGACCGCCGAGCGGAAGGCGTGGACGCGGAAGTCGCCGAAGTCGGTCGGGAGGTCGGACACCGCCACCCGCTCGACGAGCTTCTCGGTCCGCAGCCGGTACGCGACGAGGTCGGCCACCGCGGCGACGGGCAGGCCGAAGCGCGCCCCGAATTCGCGAAGCTCCGCGAGGCGCATCATGGTGCCGTCCTCGCGCAGGACCTCGCAGATCACCCCGGCCGGGGGCAGCCCGGCGAGCCGCGCGAGGTCGACCGACCCCTCGGTCTGGCCGGTGCGGGACAGGACGCCTCCCGGCACGGCGCGCAGCGGGAACACGCTGCCGGGGGACACGAAGTCGCGGCTGGTCGTCGCCGGGTCCACGGCGCGCCGCATCGTGCGGGCGCGGTCCGCGGCCGACACGCCGGTCGAGACCCCCTCGCGCGCGTCGATCGACACGGTGAACGCGGTCCCGAGGGGCGCGTTGTTGCGGGGCGTCATCGGGTCGAGCCCCAGCTCGTCGCAGCGCGCCGCCTCGAGCGTCAGGCAGATCAGCCCGCGGGCCTGCTTGGCCATGAACGCAACCTGCTCGGCGGTGATCGCCGACGCGGCCGCGACGATGTCGCCCTCGTTCTCGCGGTCCTCGTCGTCGACCAGGATGATCATCCGGCCTTCGCGAAGCGCGCCCAGGGCCTCCTCGATCGTCGCGAGCATGCCTACCCCTTCCTCTTCTTCGCGTCCGAGACGAGCTCCGCCAGGATCCGGAGGGCCTCGATCGGGGCGAGCCGGTCCGGGTCCAGCGCGGCCAGCTTCTCCACCACCGGGTCGGGGCGTGCCGGCGCCGCCGCCGCGGCACCGAACAGGTCGAGCTGGGGCGAGGCGGCCGACCGGACCCCCCCGCGGCGACCGCGCGCCAGCACCGGCTGCCCGACCGCGTCCAGCTCCCCCGCTTCCAGGTTCGCGAGCACCTCGCGGGCCCGCGCGATCACCTCGGCCGGCAGCCCGGCCAGCCGCGCGACCTGGATGCCATACGACTTGCTCGCCGGGCCGTCCACGAGCTTGCGGAGGAACAGCACCTCCCCCCCCCATTCCTTGACCGCGATGCTGCGGTTGCGAACACGGGGCACGGTGCGGGTCAGCTCGGTCAGCTCGTGGTAGTGGGTGGCGAACAGGGTGCGGCAGCCGACCCGGGACTGGATGTACTCGGCGACCGACCACGCGATCGCCACCCCGTCGAACGTGGAGGTGCCGCGGCCGATCTCGTCGAGCACGACCAGGCTGCGGTCCGTGGCGCGCGAGAGCATCTCCGCGGCCTCGGACATCTCGACCATGAACGTGCTGCGGCCCGCGGCAAGGTCGTCCATCGCGCCGACGCGGGTCCAGATCGCGTCCGCCACGCCGACCTCGGCCTCGGCCGCGGGCACGAACGACCCGGTCTGGGCAAGCAGGACCGAGATCGCGACCTGCCGCATCACCGTCGATTTTCCGGCCATGTTCGGGCCGGTGATCACGTCGAGCGTCGCGGTGACGCCGTCCATCTCCCAGTCGTTCGGGACGAAGGTGCCGGGGGGGAGGTGGGCCTCGACGATCGGGTGACGCGCGCCCACGAGCCGGATGCGGCGGTCGCCGGTCACGCGCGGGCGGCACCAGCCGTTCGAGTGCGCGAGGTCGGCGAGGCACGCGACCACGTCGAGGCGGGCGATGCGCTGCGCGAGGTCCTGGAACGCCGCGGTCGCCGCGAGCACGCGCTGCCGGAACGACTCGAACATGTCGGACTCGATCGCGCGTGAGCGCTCCTCGGCGGTCGAGACCTGCCGCTCGAGGTCGGACAGAGCTCGCGGGTCGTGTAGCGCTCGGCCCCGGCGAGCGTCTGGCGGCGCTCGTAGTCGGGGGGGACGCGGCCCTGCTGCGACTTCGTCACCTCGATCGTGTAGCCGAACACGCGGTTGTAACGGACCTTGAGCGTGCCGATGCCGGTCCGCTCGCGCTCGCGCGCCTCGTACTCCGCGATGAACCGGCGGCCGTCCTCGGCCATGGACACCGCTCGGTCCAGCTCCTCGTCCACGCCGCGCCGGACCATGCCGCCCTCGCGCGTGTACGCGGGCGGGTCCTCGACGAACGTCCCCTCGATCGCCGATGCGACTTCGGGGAGGTCCCCCGGGACCGTCGCCGCGACCGCCAGCGCCGGGCGATCCGCCAGCCGCCCCGCGGACTTCTGCAACGCCCGCACGGCGCGGGCGAGGGCGTTCAGGTCGCGCGCGGACGGGCTGCCCCCCGCGAGGCGGGTCAGGACGCGCTCCACGTCCGCGACGCCGTCCAGGTCATCGCGCACGGCGCCGCGCAGCGCGGGCTCGGGCACCAGGGCCGCGACCTCGTCGAGCCGGGCATCGATGGACGGCGGGTCGCGGAGCGGCGCGAGCAGCCACGACCGCAGCAGGCGCCCGCCCATGCCGGTGCCCGTGCGGTTCAGGAAGTGGAACAGCGACCCGTGGGCCCGGCCGGTCGCGACCGTGGTCAGCAGCTCGAGGTTGCGCACGGTGGAGGCCGGGAGGGTCATCGTCGGCCCGGCCCGGACGCGAGCGGCTCCATCGGCCGGACCGTGGCGAGCAGGGCAGGGTGGGTGCGCGCGAGGTACGCGAGGGCCGCCGCCGCCGCCGCGCGGACCGCCGGCGACGCCGGCTCCGCGGGCACGCGGTCGCGCACCGCGGGAGGCACCGCCGCCGCGACGTCGGCCTGGTCCGGGGCGGGGCAGGGCGACACCAGGGCCTTCAACCCGAGCAGCACCGCCTCCAGCTCGGCGTCGGTGCCCTCGGGGAGCAGGACCTCGCGGACCGTGAGGCGGGCGAGCGCGGTCCGGAGTTCCTCGTCGGACGTGAGCAGCGCGCCCGCGAGCGCACCCGTGGACGCGTCGAGCGCGACGAGGCCGACGCCCCGATCCTCGCGCACCGCGCAGACGAGGTGGTTCGCAGCGGTCGGGTCGGCCAGCTCCGAGTCGAGCAGCACGCCCGGGGTGATCACGCGGACCACCTCGCGGCGGACGATCCCCTTGACCTGCTTCGGGTCCTCCATCTGCTCGGCGATCGCGACCTTCTTCCCGGCCTCGACCAGCCGCTGCAGGTAGCCGGACACCGAGTGCCACGGCACCCCCGCCATGGGGATCGGGTCGGGGCCGTCCTTGTTGCGGGAGGTCAGCACGATGTCGAGCAGGCGCGAGACCTCGACCGCGTCCTCGTAGAACGTCTCGTAGAAGTCCCCGATGCGAAACAGGACGATGCAGTCCGGGTGCCCGGCCTTCGCGCGGAGGTACTGCTGCATCGACGGGGTCGCGGCTTCCAACGGGCACCCGCTCCGTCCCGGAGGCGGGCGGATTGTAGCAGATGGCGGGGATGGTGGAGGCAGGCTTGACAGCCGGCGGGGGATCGGTACAATGCGATATGGTTGAGTTAGTAAATCAACCAACTTGACTAACTCCTGAGGAGGCGCCGAGGCCCATGAAGATCCACGATGACGTGACCAAGACGATCGGCAACACGCCCCTGGTTCGGCTCTCGCGTTTTTTCGCCCGGGACTCGGGCGCACAGGTCGTGGCGAAGCTGGAGTGCTTCAACCCGGCGTCATCGGTGAAGGACCGCATCGGGCTCGCGATGATCGAGGCGGCCGAACGCTCGGGCTCGCTGAAGGCCGGGTCCGTCATCGTGGAGCCGACGAGCGGCAACACCGGGATCGCGCTCGCGTTCGTGGCCGCCGCGCGCGGGTACCGGCTGATCCTGACCATGCCGGAAACGATGAGCCTGGAGCGCCGCGCGCTGCTGAAGTTCTTCGGCGCCGAGCTGGTCCTGACGCCCGGACCGGAGGGGATGAAGGGCGCGGTCCGGAGGGCCCTCGAGATCGCGCAGGAGACGCCGGACGCGTTCGTGCCGCAGCAGTTCCAGAACCCGGCCAACCCCGACGTGCACCGGCGCACCACGGCCGAGGAGGTGTGGCGCGACACGGACGGGCAGGTGGACGTGTTCGTGCCGGTCCTTTCCGGCCGCCAGCCCGGGCCGCACAAGATCCAGGGGATCGGCGCCGGGTTCGTGCCCGAGGTGCTCGACCGGAGCGTCGTGGACGAGGTGGTCCAGGTCACGAACGACGACGCCATCGCCACGGCGCGCCGGCTCGCCCGCGAGGAGGGCATCCTGGCCGGGATCTCGTCGGGCGCGGCCGCGTGGGTCGCGCTCCAGGTCGCGTCCCGCCCGGAGAACCGCGACAAGCTGATCGTCGTGGTGCTGCCCGACACGGGCGAGCGCTACATGTCAACCGCGCTGTTCGAAGGGATCGCCTGACCGCCGGGGGGCCTCACCACCCGAACGCCATGACGCGCTCGCAGTCCAGCACGGGCTTGCCGGTCGGGTTGCGCCACGGGGACGCGCACGCGCCCAGGACCGCGCCCACGTACCGGTGCGCGACGCCCGCGTCCGGCATGTCGAAGCCGTAGTCGCCGTCCGGGGTCGCGGGGTTCCACAGGTCCCGCGCCGCCGCGGCCGCAGGGGCGGTCTGGGCGGCGACGGCCTCGTCGATCCGGGCGTGGAGCCAGCGAACCTCGCGCCAGGTCAGCGGCACGCCCGCGTTCATCGACGAGATCAGCAGCTCGGCCGCGTCGGAGTCGTTCGACAGCCCGGCGGGCGGCGTCGCGCTCTCCTTCGCGTCCATCACCTTCTCGATCCGCCACACGAGCCCCGATAGCAGCGCGTTCGCGAGCTCGCCGTACCCGGCCATCGCGGCGAGCGCGGCCGCGGCCTCGTGGAAGCTCCGGTTGATCTGGTGGAAGTCGTTCTTCAGGACCCAGTCCTCGTCGAGCGGGGACAGCCCGTCGCCGCACTCCAGCGTGCCCGCGTCGCCGCGCCCGTACAGGCGCACCGCGAGCTTCGACTTGCACTCGATGTTCCCGATGTCGTAGAAGGCCGCGAGGTCGCCCTCCGGGAAGAACACCTTCCAGTCCTTGTCCACCGTGGCGATGCGCCAGCCGTCGTCCTCGACGCGCCGGCTCCAGGGGCGGAACAGCGAGTCGAGACGGTCGATCTCGGCCTTCGACGACGTCCCCGCGGCCGGCGCGCAGGCGGGCAGCAGGGCGATCGACAGCAGCTCGTGCCCGATGTCGTCCTTGGACCGGATGTTCTTGACCCAGATGTCGTCCCACCACGGGTTGCCCGGGTTGTGCACGTACTGGCTCGGCTCGCCGTCCTCGCCGGGTCGGTCCGCGGACGTGTCGATGTACAGGCTCCGGCCGCCGTCCGAGGACTCGACCGGGACGGTGTAGTGGGCGCGCGACATCAGCACGCCGACCTCGGGGTGCCGGCCGTTCTCCATCGACAGGACCCAGGAGTTGAACCCGCGCACCAGCTTCTCGACGAGTTGCGCGTGGTCGGGCCGGCCCCAGATCGCGGACGCGAAGCACGCGCCGTCCAGCATCGGCGCGGTGCGCATCCCGTTGTTGTCCGCGCCGTCCGGGGAGTGCGTGAACGTGACCTTGCCGCCCGCCTTGGCGACCTTCACGCCGCTCCACCACGTGCCGTACCAGTAGCCCTTGCCGGCGGACTCGGGCCAGCCGTGGGCGCGCTCCTCGATGTTCTCGAAGTACCGCGCGTCCTTCAGCATCTTCAGGTACCTGTCCGTGATCGCGGCCAGCTCCGCCGACCCCACCGGCTCCCCGCGCTCCGGCCGCGAGAACACCGCGGGAGCGTCCGGAGCCGCGTCCTCCGCGACCTCGACCGCCGCATCGGGCGCCGCATCGGGTCCGGCCTCGGCCCCGGGATCCCCCCCGGCATCCCCCGTCCCCGTGCCCGTGCCCGAGCAGCCGAGACCCAGCGCCACGATCAAGGTCCACCGTCCCGTTCGCATCACAACCCCCCCGGATCCTTCACCAGCAGATGCTCCCCCAGCACCAGGAAATCCATCCCCGTCGTCAGGAAGCACTTCACCGCGTCCGCGGGCGAGTTCACGATCGGCTCTCCGCGGATGTTGAACGACGTGTTCAGCACCAGCGGCGTACCGGTCTCCAACGCGCGCGCCGCCGTCAACGTGCGTGACCGCCCGGGCCTCGTCGAGCTTCTCCGGCCGCGTCGGGAACACGCGCAGCATGAACGGCGAGAAGTCCGCGCCCTCGAAGTACTCGGGCGACCGCTCGATCAGCACCGACGGCGCGAACGGCCGGAACGGCTCGCGGAACTTCACCCGCGCGTTCAGCCGGTCCTTCATCTCCGCGGGCCGCGGGTCCGCGAGCGTCGATCGGTTCCCGAGCGCGCGCGGCCCCAGCTCCGCCTTGCCCTGGAACACGCTGCCGATCAGCCCGCGCGCGAGCAGCTTCCCCGCGAGCCCCCACGCGTCGTCGGGCGTGCGGTACCCGATCCCGCCCCGCTCCAGGGTCGTGCGGATCTCGGCGTCCGTGTGCTCCGGGCCGAGGTACTCGGACAGCATACGCGGGTCGCCGCGCGGCACGCCGAGCATCGCGTGCGTCACCCACTGCGCCGCGCCGAGGCCCGCGCCGGCGTCGCTGCACGCGGGCTGGAAGAAGTAGCGGTCGAACAGGCCGGACCGGATCAGGCGCCCGTTCGCCGCGCAGTTGAGCGTGACCCCCCCCGACATGCACAGCGTGGGCAGCCCGGTCAGGCGCCGCGCGAGGCCCGCGAGGTGCAGCAGCGCCTCCTCCAGCACGAGCTGCATGCTGGCCGCGACGTCCTCGTGGCGCTTCTCGATCGGGGACTCCGGCGCGCGCGGCTCGCCGAGCGCCGAAACCATCCGCGCCGTGTAGCGGATCGGCCGGTCAAGGAAGAACTGGAAGTACGACAGGTCCAGCTCGAAGCCGCCCGGCGTCAGGCGCAGCATCTTCCGGCACTCGTCGGCGTACCGCGGCTCGCCGTAGCTCGCGAGGCCCATCACCTTGCCCTCGCCCGAGTTCGCCTTGAACCCGAGGAACTGCGTCAGCGCCGCGTAGTACGACCCGAGCGAGTGCGGGTACTCCTGCGTCCAGAGGCGCTCGAAGCGCGTGCCGGACGCCCGCCAGATCACGGACGAATCGCGCTCGCCGTAGCCGTCCAGGGTCAGCACCGCGGCCTCGGCGTGGGGCGACGACAGCAGCGCGCCCGCCGCGTGCGCGAGGTGGTGCGTCACGTAGACCACGCGGAGCCGCTTCCCCCCCGCGAGGTGGAATGCCTGCTCGGTGGCCTCGGGCGCGACCGCGGCCGCGGCGCCGAGCCGGGGCAGCAGGTGGTTCGGCACGTCGTAGAGGAACTCCATGTGGTGGCGCGGGACGGACGACATGCGCCACGAGTGGGCGGCTGCGTGGATCGCCGGGTTCCAGAAGAACGCGACCGCGTCCAGGTCCTCGACCCCGCACCCGGCCGCCTTCAGGCACGCGTCGATCGCGCGGTCCGGGAACCCGGCGAAGTGCTTGGTCCGCGAGAAGCGCTCCTCCTGGACCGCCATGACGACGCGGCCGTCCACGACGATGCTCGCCGCCGCGTCGTTCGAGAAGTTGATTCCGAGCACTCGCATGGGGCTCCTCCTCAGGTCGCGGATGGTACCACGCGGCTACAGTCCGAGCTTCGCCAGCACTTCCGTCTCGCCTGCCCTGAGCAGCTCGGTGCGGGCGATCTGGACCGCGGACGGCAGCCCGCGCTCGGGCAGCGGGGAGTTCGCGAGCGTCGCGCGCGCCTCCTTGAGCGCCCCCGCGCGCGCGTGCGCGACCGCGAGCAGTGCGTGGCCGACCGCGAGGCGAGGCGCGAGCGAGGTCACCTCGGCCAGCTCGGGCACGGCCTCGGCGGGGCGTCCCTCCTCGAGCAGCAGCCGGCCCAGGCCGAGGTGCGCGGACACGGACCCCGGGAAGTCGCGGGCGGTCGCGCGCAGGATGGTCTCGCTGTCGCGCCACTCGGCCGTGCGTGCGGCCGTGAGGGCACCGAAGACGACGGCGACGACGGCGGCACCGGCGGCGAGGGTCCCGGGGCGCAGCGGGGCGGCGGCCGAGGCGGCGGCGAGGAGCAGGCCGGCGATCGGCACGTACAGGAAGCGCTCGCCCGCCGCGTCGAAGAACGGCACGAGGTGCGAGCCGCGGGCAGCAGCGCGACCAGGAAGAACGCGAGCCCGAGCGAGACGAGCGGTGCGCGCCGCCGGAACAGGACGGCGCCGCCGACGGCGGACGCGAGCAGGAAGGCGCCGGCCGGCACGTCGGGCTCGAATGGCGAGGACGGCGCGCCGAGGATGCTCCAGTCGTAGAACGGGCAGAGCGGCCACGGGAGCACCGCGAGGCGGACGTAGAGGAAGAAGATGCGGGGAACCATCAGCGCCGCCTGCCAGGCGGACAGGCCGTCGAAGTACGAGTAGTACGCCCCGGTCGTCAGGCCCGCGCGCACGAACAGCCACGCGACCGCGACAGCGGCGAGCGGCAGGTAGACCGCGAGGACGCGGCGGCGGTCGAGCGAGCGCAGCCACAGGTCCTGGACGAGCAGGAGGCCGGGGACCACGAGCGTCGTCTCCTTGGACAGGAGGCCCAGGGCGAAGGCGGCGACGCCCGCGACCACGCGCGCGCGGGTGGCGGGCGCGGTCAGCGCGGCGAGCGAGCCGAAGGCGAACAGGCCGGACAGCAGCGTGGTGCGGTACGAGACGACGTTGACGGCCTCGGTGTGCACCGGGTGGAGCACGAACACGGCCGCCGCGAGCGCGGCCGGTGCGAAGGAGCCGGCCGGCAGGAGCCGAAGCAGCCAGAGGAACAGGAGGAAGGCCGCGGCCACGTGGATCGCGAGGTTCGTGCCGTGGAAGACCGCGGGGTCCGGCCCTGCGATCGCCCAGTCCACGGCCATGCTGGCGAGCGCGAGGGGGCGGTAGTACGGGCGGTTCTGGGCGTCGCCGAGCGCGTAGCCGACCCCGCTCGCCCAGCTCCCCGTGAACAGGTCGGGGACGTTGCGGAGGTCGCGGATCGCCGGGTTGTCGAGCACGAGGTAGCCGTCGTCCCAGGCGAACTCGTTCGTGGTGACGGCGTCGGAGTAGGCGAGCGCGCCCGCCACCGCGAGCGCCGCCGCGATCGGCAGGAGGACCTTCGCGCGTGCTGGCGGCGCGGGGCTCACCTGGGACCCCGATGGACGCGGAGCTGCCGCCGGATCCACCACTGGCGCCAGCGGAGCCACATCCTGCGGGCGTTGCCCGGCTTCCAGGGGCGCTTCAGCATCATGAACGCGCCAAAATCGCGCCGCCCACGTGGACCGGGACCGCGACGGGGGTGCCGGCGAGCGCGAAGATCAGGTCCGCGGCGAGCGCGACCCAGATCACGTATCCCGCGCGCATCGGCGCGGTGAACCAGATGCGGACCTGGGCGTCCGGGTAGAGGATCGAGAACGCCGCGATCACGCCGAAGACCGCGCCGGACGCGCCGACCGCGGGGACGTCCGGGCGCCCGGTCGCGTACCCGACCGCCACGAACAGGAGCGACCCGGCGAGCGTCGCGACCATGTAGAGCAGCAGGAAGCGCTTCGTGCCGAGGCCGCGCTCGACCACGGGACCGAGCGAGAACAGGACGAGCATGTTGAAGAACAGGTGGAGCAGCCCGTCGTGCAGGAGGACGATGGTCAGCAGGCCCTGCGGTCCGACCTCGAACAGGCCCGACGGCCGCAGCTCCAGGGTCTCGGTCACGCCGATGGCCGGCAGCCGGTCGTACCACCCGATCGCCGCGTGGCCCACGAAGGCCGCGACCGTGACGACGATGATCCAGAGGACGCCCGGCGTCAGGTGCGCGAGGACCGGGGAGGAACGTCGGGGCAGGGCCATGCAGGCTCTACTTCCCGGCACCGCCGTTGAAGTCGGCGATCAGCCGGTCGGTCAGGTCGGTCGCGGACGAGGCGTAGACCACGGCAGCCTTCTCCATGATCATGGTGTAGCCCTCGTCCTTGCCGATCTTCTTCAGGATCTTCTCGAACCGCTCGAGGATCGGGCGGGTCAGCTTGGCCTCCTCCTCGGCGAGCGTCTTCTGGTTGTTCAGGTAGTAGTCCTGCAGCTCCATCAGCCGCTTCTGGTACTCCTGGGCCTTCTGGCGCTTGGTCTCGTCGCGCATCACGGCGCCCTGCTCCTGCAGCTCGGTCGCGAGGCGCTTGATGTCGTCCTGCATCTTGTCCAGCTCGGCCTGCTTGGACTTCGCGATCTTCTCCAGCTTGCTCTTCGCGGACTTGCCCTCGTTCACGGTCATCAGGGCCTTCTGGATGTCCACGAACCCGAGCTTCACCCCCTGCGCGGCCGCCGGGACCGCCGAGGCCACGATGGCCGCCGCCACACGGCGAGGCCGATCCCCTTCGTCATCATCACGCTCCCTCCGGGAGAAAACGACCGCGCGATACTCGCGGAAGTGGGCCTGCAAGTCAAGGACGAGTCGGGCATATCGCACCGTACGCCCCGGAGACGCCCTTGACGCACGCGCACCCGGCACGGGACAATCCGGGGCGCGGACGCCGTTGACCGGGAACTGCGGCAAGTCGCAGGGCCGAGGAGGGCGAGGAGGGCGAGGATGGCGATGAGGACGGGAGTGGTCGTGGACCCGGGCTGCCTGGGGCACGACATGGACCGGCATCACCCGGAGACCCCGAAGCGCTTGCAGGTGCTGCTCGACCTGATGATGTCCAGCGACATCCTGAGCCTGTCTCCGGCGATGCTCGAGGGCCGCCGCGCCACGGCGGAGGAGATCAAGCGGGTCCACACGGAGCCGCACTTCCGCCGCATCATGGGGACGAGCGGCCGCACCGTCGTGCTGGACATGGACACGACCGCGTGCCCGCGCAGCTTCGACGCGGCCATGCTCGCCGCGGCCCCTGCACCCTGGTCGCGACCGAGGCGGTGGTGGTGGGCGAGGTGTCGAACGCGTTCGCGCTGGTGCGCCCCCCGGGGCACCACGCGGAGCCGGACCGCGCGATGGGTTTCTGCCTGTTCAACAACGTGGCCGTCGCCGCGAAGTTCGCGCGCGAGACGCTCGGCCTCAAGCGCGTCGCGATCGTGGATTTCGACGTGCACCACGGGAACGGGACGCAGCGCGCGTTCTGGGACGACCCGTCGGTCCTGTACGTCTCGACCCACCAGTTCCCGTACTACCCCGGCAGCGGCGCGGCGACCGAGGTGGGGGACGGCCCGGGGCGCGGGTTCACGGTCAACATCCCGCTGGCCGCGGGCCACGGCGACCCGGAGTTCGACGCGATCTACGGCGGGCTGGTTGCGCGCTTTTCCTGGAGGAGTACCGGCCGCAGCTCATCCTGGTGTCGGCCGGGTTCGACATCTTCGTCGGGGACCCGCTGGGGGGGATGGACGTCACGGCCGAGGGCTTCGGCCTGATCGCGGCTCACATGAAGGCCGTGGCCGACAGGGTGTGCGACGGCCGGCTCGTGATGGTGCTGGAGGGCGGCTACTCGCTCGCCGGCCTGCGCGACGGCGTGATGGCCTGCCTGGCCGCGATGCACGCGGACGTGAAGCTCAAGCCGAAGGGCGCGCTCGATGACCTGCCGCTCGGCGACGCCTCCCGCCACCTGTCGAAGTACCGCGAGTTCTGGAAGCTGTAGGGACGCGCGGCGAGCCGGGGG
>VGRB01000040.1 GCA_016875475.1 Deltaproteobacteria bacterium | reverse complement strand
GCCGGGTTCCGGTTGCTCCCCGATGTCGAGTCGCGGCCAAACCGGGGGGGGTTGTCTTCCTCGGGTTCGCTTTCGGGTGCGTTGCCGCCCTGCTCGTCGTCCAAGTCATCCTGTGGCAGGAGGTCGTGTCGAGAGACCGGCGGGATCGGGATCTGCTTGCGGCCAAGCTGCCGATCGAGCACCTGACGTCCGACCGGCCCCAGCCCCAGGTCGAGGCGATGCTCGCCCGGGCGCTTCACGACGAGTACGCTCGACACGAAATGTTCTTCGTGAAGCCGGACGGGTCCTTCCTGTGAGGCGCCCGTGACCTTCACCTGCACGTGCGGCACGAAGGTATCGTTGAGCCCCGCCGCGACCGGCGCGCCCTGGTCCTTCGACCCGCCCGTGTGTCCGAATCCGAAGTGCGGCCGGGTGGTGCCGGAATCGTGGGAGGGGCCGGCCATTCCGCACGAGGGGAAGCCGGCGTACACGATCGGACCATTCATCGCGGCGGGCGGCTTCGGGGCCGTGTTCCAGGCGGTACAGCACTCGGCGAACCGTCAGGTGGCCGTCAAGGTGTTGCACTGGTCCGAGACCGCCGCGGTCGAGGAAGCGGTGGCAATGGGCGCGGTCCGACACCCGGACTGCGTGGTGGTCCACGACGCGGGCGTGCTGGAGTTCACGAATGCCGGGAGGCCGGGCTTCATCCGGTGGCTCGCCATGGAGTTCCTGCCGGGCACCCGGACGCTCGCCCAGGTGCTGGCCGACGACCCGGGCTCCCTGACGGCGGAACTGCGACTCGAACTGGCGTCGCGGATCGCCGATGTCCTGGCGCGGATCCACGTCTGCCGCTGGGTGCACCGGGACGTGACGCCGAGCAACGTGTTCCTGTCCGGCGGAACCGCGGGACCGCTCGATGTCAAGGTGGGCGACCTGGGGCTTGCGGCCCCGATCGGGACTCGTCCTTCCGTTCTCGGAGCCACGGAAGTGGCCGGGACGACACCGATCGAGTTCTACGCACCCGAGGAGCAGTACGACGACGTGCACCGGTATCCGGCAGATCCCGCCTGGGACGCCTACGCGCTCGGCCAGGTCCTGCGTCATGACCTCGTTCCGGGGTGCCCGGCCCTCGCGGGCGTCCAACCGCTCGAACGGCTCGTCGACGAACTCCGGCGCATGGTCGTTTCGGTGGACGAGGCGCGGGAGCGGCTCGAGGGGATCCGTGCGTCTCTGTTCCCGGGATGGATGCGGATGCGCGGCTCGAAGACCTTGAGCCTGTTCGTTCCTTCCGCCCGGTACTGGCCGGACGACCGCGGTTCAGGGCAGGTGGCAGTGCGCGAGCTGCCGGTCGCGTCCCGCATCCGCCGCCCGGCGGATCCGCCGGAGATCGTGCTGGCCAAGGTGGAGTTGAACAGCGCCGTACCGAGGTCCGAATGCGGTTGGCTGTCCAAGGCCCACGGGGCCGGGCCGACCGGCGAACTGCTCGGGGAACTGGACCTGGACGTGTACATGTGGAGCGGGCAGGGGCGGAAGGACACGGTTCCGTGGCGCGTTCCGGTTCGAGTCCGCCTCAGCCCGGCACGCGAGCAGGACCGGATCGTGTTGGGTCGCGACTTCCTGGAGCACGTGGGAGTGGCGCGGGTCGCCGGGGTCTGGGCCGTGTTCCCGACGCCTGACCGGCGGGACGCTCTGTTGGCGACGCCTTGCCCGTCGCCATTCGACGAGGCGTTCGAGCAGGCGCCCACGCAGCCGGAGCCGGCAGTCCCGGCGACCCACTGACCCCGTCAGGGCGCGGGAGCGGGGGTGCCGACGGCACGGATCCAGGACACCCCGCCGCGGCCGTCGGACATCACGAACCAGAAGCGCACCGGCCGGCCGGCGCCCGTCTCGCCCGCGGCCGGAGCGGTCCACTTCGACCACATCTCGGCGGGCTCCACCAAGTCCGGGTCCGCGGCGAACGGGTTGTCGGGCCGGTCCGTGCGCGAGAACTGCGAGAACGACCCGGCGTCCGACAGGAACTGGATCGACAGGTACTCGACGAGGTCGCGGACCCCGCCCTCGAACGTGGGAAGGGCGTATTCCTCCTTGGACGCCGCGTCGCGGGTCAGGTCCATCCGCACGGTCGCGCCAGGCGCGTACGCGATCGGCACGACCCCGTCCGCGCCCGGCGGCACGACCGCCCCCTCGTCGAGCTGGATCCCCGTGATCAGCGGGTTCGCGTTCGGCTTCCGGCCCGCGGGCAGCTCGGGCGAGAACACGACCGACTTCAGCGCGTACAGGTCGCGCTCGCCGCCGGACACGCGGACCTCGATCCAGACCGCGAGGCCGGACCAGCAGTTCGCGGCGGGGTCCGCGGCCGCGGCCTGCACGCAGGCGCGCCAGAACGGGTCCTCGGCCTGGGCGGCCGCGGTGACGGCGGAGGGGATATCGACGCGGAAGGTCGTCTCGCCGTCCGCGCACGGGCCCTCGGCGAGGCGCGTCGTCGCAGCCGGGTCCTCGCACCGCCGGTTCCGGTCCGGCACGCAGGTGGACAGCGAGCAGGTCAGGGGGCGGCCCGCGTTGCCGGGGTCCGCGATCAGCACGGTCAGGTCGAACGCGCGCGGCACGTCCGCGGGCACGGCCCACGGGGCGACCGCGGGGAAGATCACCTCGGGCGGCTCGGCCTTGATCGCGAGCACGCGGAGGTCCTTGACCAGGGCGGGGTCCTCGAAGCCGGTGTCGCAGGCGGCGAGGGGGAGGGCGAGGGCGAGGGGCAGGAACAGGAGCGGGAGCGGGCTCGGGCACGATGGCGGGTTCGGGCTCGGGTACGGGGGAAGGCTGGGGCCGCGGTTCATCAGAATTCCCCCTTGAAGCCCAGCGTGGGCAGGATGGGGATCCCGGTGATCTCGTACGATTTTCGTGACCGGTAGTCCCAGATCCGGAACTCGGGGTTCCGCGCGTAGTAGACGTTCTGGACGTCGAGGTACATGGCGAACATCCACTTCTCGAACTCCCACGTCTTCTCGACGCGGAAGTCGAGCTGGTGGAACAGGCCGAGCCGCGCGGAGTCGCGCGAGCCGAGGTACGGCGTGTAGCGTCCGGTGTCCGCCAGGTACGTCGAGTCCAGCCGCGGCGTGGCGGGGTTGCCGGAAACGAGCCGGAAGCGCGCGCCCGCCTCCCAGCCGCGGCCCAGGCGCACGCTCGCGACCGCGGTCAGGATGTGGGTCTGGTCGAAGCGCGACGGGCTCAGCCCCTGGTCGAACGCCTGCGCCTCCTCGGACCGCGACAGCGTGTAGGCGAGCCAGCCGTAGAAGCGCTCGGTCATGTCGTGGCGGAGCAGCAGTTCGAGCCCGTACGCCCGGCCGCGCGCGTCGTTCTCGTAGGGGACCCGCGTCACGTCGCCCGCGTCGTCGACGGCGACCGTGCGGCTGCGGGACGCCTTGTCGTGGCGCCGGATGTAGAAGCCCTGGAGGTCGATCCCGAGGACGCGCGCACGCGAGTACTCCACCCCGGCCGAGTACTGCTCGGCCCACTCCATGTCGAGGTCGGGGTTGCCGTAGTCGGGGTCGAGGTAGAACTCCGGCGGCAGCTTCGAGTAGAGCCCGGCGCCCGCCTTCAGCGTGACCCCCGCGCCGACGTCCGCGCGGACCGTCAGCCGCGGATCCGCCCGGAACCGCTCGCGTCCCAGGTAGAAGTAGGACTGCGCCCGCACGCCGGGGATCACCTTCAGGAACGCCCACGGCTGCCAGATCGCGTCGACGTATGCGGCGAAGGAGCCCGCGTGGATCGCCCTGGATATCTCCTCCTTCTCGCCGGTCTCGTCGAAGCCCGCGTCGAAGCGCCTCGCCACGTCGGACCCCGGCACGTTCCAGTTGCGGATCGCCGGCGCGAACGCGGAGAACTGGTAGCGCACGATGCCCGCCTCGATGCCCGGCCGCAGCTCCAGGCGCGGGTGCAGGCGCCACGACACCTCGTCGCGGAGCAGCCCCGTGACCGTGACCATCTCGACCGCGCCCTCGCCCATGTCGAACGTGGCCACGTCCAGCCCGAGCGTCGGGGACAGCCGGTTCGACAGCGTCGCGGTCGGGTTCCAGAGCCACTCGCCGGTCAGCCGGTGGAAGCTCGTGCGCGTGGACAGGTTCACCTGGTCGCTCGTCCGGTCGTCCGTGGTCGCGAGCGCGAGCGCGTCGTCCGACCCGAACGCGAACACGTGCACGCGGTCGTCGCCCCGGAGCTTCGCGTCGAACCGCGCCTGGTAGTCGTAGTAGACCGGGACCACGCTGGTGCCCGACGACCCGGCGATCTTCAGCGCGAGCGGGATGACGGCGTCGTAGTACGACCGCCGCAGGGCGAGCTTCAGCGACATGCCGTCCGCGACCGGGCCCTCGACGTACCCCCCCGCGAACAGCAGGTTGAGGTCGGCCGCGCCGTGCCACGCGTCCGGGACCTCGGGCCGCGTGCGGACCTCGATGATCCCCGCGGTCGCGGCGCCGTACCGCACGCCGAAGTTCCCGGGATGGAAGTCGATCCGGTCCAGGAAGCGCGGGTTCAGGATCGAGGGGCCCCCGAGGAAGTGGTAGATGAGCGGGACCGGCACGCCGTCGACATGGACCGCCGAGTCGCCCGGGTAGGCGCCGCGCACCAGCAGGAGCCCGAGCACGAACGGCGAGCGCGACACGCCGGGCAGGTTCTGGACCACGCGGATCGGGTCGCCGAACGTCCCCGGCACGGTCGTCATCTCGCGCTTCGAGACCGTGTAGCGCGCGACGGCCTCCTCCTCGTGCTCGCCGCGGACCACGGTCTCGTAGGCGTTCTCCATGGTCGGCCGGAGCGCGAACGTGAGGTCGGCGACCCGGCCGTCCGCGGTCTTGACCTCGGCGGACGCGGCCGCGTAGTCGGGCGCGACCACCCTGACCTGGCGGCGGCCCGGCGCGAGCCCGCGCAGCTCGAACGCGCCCTTCGCGTCGGTCCGCGCCTCGACGCCGTCCACGGACACCGCGGCGCCCACGACCGGAAGCCGCGTCCCGCGCTCGCGCACCACGCCCCTGACCGAGACCCCGGGCTCCGCGGCCCCGGCCGTCCCCGCGGTCGCGTCCGGCGAGCCGCCCTCCGGGGCCGCGGGCTTCTCCTCGAGCCGGAAGTGATAGACGTACTCGAGCCGGATCGAGGCCGGGGCGCCGTCGACCTCGGCGGGCCGGAACCGGAACGCGCGGACCGCCTCGACCGCGGCCTCGTCGAAGCCGCGGCCCGCGGGCGCAAGGACCTCGACCGCGGTGACCGCGCCGGTCGCGTCGAGGTCGATCCGGAGCGTGACGTCGGCCTGCTCGCGCGCCGCCATCGCCTCGGGGGGGTACGTCGCCGGGACGAACCCGATCACCTCGGGGGGGCGGGTCAGCTCGGGGGGCTTCGCCTCGTCGCGCTTGTACTCCTGGGCCGCGGCCAGTGCCGGGAGGAGGAGTGCGGCGATGATCGCGGGACGCTTCATTCCAGCACGAACACGTACGAGTACGGGATCCTCACCCGCACCGGACGGCCGTCGAGCGTGCCCGGCGCGAACCGGAGCGCGCGCGATGCGAGCAGGGCGGCCTCGTCGAGGCGCGGGTGGACATTCCTGACCACCTTCGCACCCGCGACGCGGCCGCCCTCGTCCACGGTCAGCTCCAGCACCACCCGCCCCTGGACCCCGAGCCGCCGCACGTCCGCAGGGTACTCCGCGACCGAATCCCCGACCAGCTTCGGCATCTTCTGGACCGCGGCCAGCGGCACGTCGGACGGTCCGGGCGGGCCCCCGGTCGAGCGCGGCCTGCCCCTGCCGCCGCCGCGGTCGGACGGGTCGGTCGCGAGCGTGTCCCCGGCCGGAAGCGGCACGCCGGTTCCGGGCGCGGCCAGAGGGGTGTTCTCGAGCCGGATCCCGAAGCTCGGCGGCGGCCCCCCCCCGGACGGCGGTCGCGGCGGCTCGGGCAGCGGCGGCGGCGGCTGTTGCGCGGCCGGCGGCGGCCTGCGCTGCGGTTGCGGCTCGGGCCTGCGATCGGGCATGGCCGGCGCGGTCCGGGCGGCCTCGGGCCGCGGCGCGGGCGGCGGGGGCTCGACCACCGGCGGCTCGGCGGGCGCGGGCCTCGGGACGATGGCGATCTTCACGGGCGGCGGGGGCTCGACCACCGGCGGCTCGGCGGGCGCGGGCCTCGGGACGATGGCGATCTTCACGGGCGGCGGCGGCTCGGGCTCGGGCGGCTCCACGGTCGAGAGCCCGATCGCGAAGACGACGTGCAGCAGCAGGGACGCGGCGATCCCGATCGCGAGTCCGCGACCGGCCCGCCCCTCGGATCCTCTCTGCGGTCCCTGCGGAGAAATGCCACTGCCCTCAAGACGCAGCCGCGTCGCGCCCGGTCTCCCCGGCCGGCATGAACGCGATCAGCGTGTCGGCCGCGGCCTGCGCCTGGGCGATGGCCCGGGCGGTCCGGCGCTGGAAGTAGTTGTACGCGATGACGGCGGGGATGGCCACGAACAGGCCCGCGGCGGTCGCGATCAGGGCCTCGGAGATCCCCGTCATCACGACGGAAGCCCCGCCCTTCACGTCGAGCGACAGGTCGTGGAACGCGCGGATGATCCCGAGCACCGTGCCGAACAGGCCGATGAACGGCGCGTTGTTGCCGAGCGTGCCCAGGATGGACAGGCGCCGCTCCAGCCGCTGCTGCTCCGTCACGAGCGCCGCGTGCACCATCCGCTCTGCCGACTCCCTGCCGCGGCCCGCGCCCTCGAGCCCGGCCCGGAGCACCTCCGCCTCGCTGCCCGCCCACGCGCCGAGCAGGGACGACAGCCCGCGCAGGTCCCCCCCGCGGAGCACCGGCGCCACCTTGCCGGACAGCGCTGCCCACGCCGCCGCGTTCCGGCGGAAGTAGATAGCGCGCTCGACCATGACCGCGACCGACACGACCGACAGGAAGATGAGCAGGTACAGGACCCACTCGCTTCCGATCAGGGTGACCTCGAGAAGGGCTTCCGTCAGCATCCGCACCCCCGGGGAGTACCGGCATCAAGGGCGCCGGCATCAAGGGCGCCGGCCATCAGGCAGGGCGCACCGGCAACGGGATGCTAAGGCTCGCGAGGGGGTTTGGCAACCTTCGGGGGACACCTTCGGGGGCACGTCAGGCAGGGCCATCGCATCTCGAACCGTTGGAAATCATGGGGCCCAGGGCTGGCCGCGCCGCGGGGCGCCGCTCTGGGCACCTCCCGTGCGTCGGCAGCCGCACGGGGGAGCGCCCGTTCCCGATTCACGTATGGGCGGCCCGAGGCGGCGCCGCGCTTCGCGCGAGTGCAGGCGGCGCGTCCGCGCCGAACTGACGCCGAGGGCCGGGGGCGCGCGGTGCCCCTTCGAGCAACCACGCCATCCCCTTTGTTCTGTTCCGGTGCGGCCGGCCCTGGACCCTGGCGTTTGGTGCGATGGCCCCGGCGCCTCCGGGGGCGCCTTCGTCACGGTTTCCCCGCCGCCTCCGGATCCGCCTCGAGCCGATCCGGGTCGGACCGGAGCGCGCCGTCCGCCCGGACCTGCTCGCGGGCCAGCGCCTCGATCTTCGCCGGGTCGAGGGTCACGGAGTACGCGTGGCGGAAGAAGTGGCGGAATGCCGGGAGGTGCCGGAGCGGCGGCAGCGTGGACGGGGCCGGAATCGCGGACCGAACCCCGGGCACGTCGACCGCCATGGCGGTGGGCAGGTCCGTGCGATACCGGTCGGCGCGGTCCCCGTCCTCGCGTCCGTGCCGCCCGTCTCCGGGGGGGGCGAGCGCCCCATCCGATCGGGCCGGACCTGTCACTCGCGATCTGTCGTATCCGACAGGCCTCGCGGAGGCGCAGGGCTGCGGAGCCCCCCGGATTTCCGGACAGTTCGCAGCCCCGATCCCGGGGTTCCGCCCGAGGGGGTCGGGCGTACGGGGACGGGCATGCTTCATGCAGCGTTCGGACCCCGGCGATCTGGACCTCGACGCGGGGGTGAGAGAGGATTCGCGAACGGGGACCGGGTGGGCCGGCGAGGAGCGTGCGACGATGGGATTCGGTTTCGCTTCGTTCGGGATGGCGGTGCGGGCTGCGGGCTGCGCGGCGCTCGTTGCGGGTACCGCGGTGCTTCCGGCCGGCTGCGCGGACACGCGCGGGGGCGACGCGCCGCCGGCCGACCAGGAGTGCATCCGCTGCCACGGCGGTCCGGATACCCCGGCCCCGCCGGTGGACACGCGCGGCGGCACGGACACGGCGCTGCGCGGCGTCGGCGCCCACGAGGCGCACCTCGGTGCGTCGTCGGGGCTGTCCGTCCCGGTGCCCTGCGAGACCTGCCACGTCCCGGTCGAGGCGGTCGGCCAGGCGGGCCACATCGATGCCTCGCCCGCCGAGGTCGTCCTGGCCGGCGCCGCGGTCGCGCCCGGCGGCCCGGCGCCCGAGGTCGTCCGGCCCGCGTCCGACGCGGAGGGGTTCGGCGAGGCCGCGCAGGTCAGGTGCCGCAACGTCTATTGCCACGGCGCGACCCTGGCGGGCGGCGCCGCCACCGAGCCGGTCTGGAACTCGGCGAACCCGAAGGGGTTCGTGGCGTGCGGCTCGTGCCACGGCTACCCGCCGCCTCCGCCGCACCCGGCCGGCACGGGGTGCGCGAGCTGCCACGGCGAGACGGTCGGCGCGGACGGGCGGATCGCGGACCCGACGAAGCACATCGACGCCAAGGTCCAGGGCGGCGGGCAGGCCTGCACCGGCTGCCACGGCGACCGGGACCGCGTTGGGAATCCGGCCGCGCCCCCGGTCGATACGACCGGCGGGAGCGAGACGACCGCGATCGGGGTCGGCGCCCACCAGGCGCACCTCGCGGTCAAGGGGCCGTTCAAGAAGATCGAGTGCGGCGCGTGCCACGTGGTCCCGACGAAGAGCGACGACCCGGGTCACCTCGACCCGGCCCGGAAGGTGGTGTTCACGACGCTCGCGAAGGCTGACGGCGCGCAGCCGGCCTGGGATCGGGAGACCGCGACGTGCAGCGGCGTCTATTGCCACGGCGCGACGAAGGCCGGGGGCACGCTGACCGCGCCCGTATGGACCAGGGTGGACGGCTCGCAGTCGGTCTGCGGGAGCTGCCACGGCCTGCCGCCGCCGCCGCCGCACCCGGCCTCGGACAAGTGCCTCTCCTGCCACGAGACCGCGGGCCCGGACAAGACGATCGCGGACGCGGCCCGGCACGCGGACGGGCAGGTGCAGGTGCGGATCTCGGGCTGCACGACCTGCCACGGCAGCGCGACCAACGCGGCGCCGCCGGTCGACACGAAGGGCGCGAGCGCGACCACCGAGGTCACGGTCGGCGCGCACCAGGCGCACCTCGCGGTCAAGGGGCCGTTCAGGAACCTGGTCTGCGGCGAGTGCCACGTGGTCCCGGTGACCGTGGACAGCCCCGGCCACCTGGACGGGTCGCAGAAGGTCGTGCTCGCCAAGCTCGCGTCGGCGAACGGCGCCGAGCCCGCGTGGGAGCGGTCGAGCGCCACGTGCAACGGCGTCTACTGCCACGGCGCGACCCTGTCCGGCGGCTCGGTCGCGGCCCCGGTCTGGACGCGGGTCGACGGCACCCAGGTCGCGTGCGGGAGCTGCCACGGCCTGCCGCCGCCGCCGCCGCACCCGGCCTCGGACAAGTGCCTCTCCTGCCACGAGACCGCGGGCCCGGACAAGACGATCGCGGACCCGTCGCGCCACGCGGACGGGCAGGTGCAGGTGCGGATCTCGGGCTGCACGACCTGCCACGGCAGCGCGACCAACGCGGCGCCGCCGGTCGACACGGCCGGGCAGTCCGACAAGGCGCTCCTCTCGGTCGGGGCGCACCAGGAGCACCTCGTGCCGCCAGGGCCGTTCGCGCCCGTGGCGTGCGACGCGTGCCACCAGGTGCCCGCGGACGTGGACGCGCCCGGCCACCTCGGGGAGCCGTCCGTGACGTTCGGCGGCCTCGCCAAGGCGGACGGCGCCGCGAGCCCGGCGTGGGATCCAGGCACCGCTACGTGCTCCGGCGTCTACTGCCACGGCGCGACGCGCGCCGGCGGCACGCTGAAGGAGCCGGTGTGGACCAAGGTCGACGGGACCCAGGTCGTCTGCGGGACGTGCCACGGCAACCCGCCGCCGCCGCCCCACGCGCAGAACCCCGCGTGCGGGACCTGCCACAAGGAGACGGTCAAGCCGGACGGCTCGATCAAGGACCCGAAGAAGCACGCGGACGGCACGGTCCAGGTCGTCGTCGGCGGCTGCAACTCATGCCACGGCAACGAGGACAACGACGCGCCGCCGCTCGACACGTCCGGCTCGGACGACACCGCGGACGTCGGGGTCGGCGCGCACCAGCAGCACCTCGCGCCGCCCGGGCCGTTCGCCGCGGTCGCGTGCGAGGCGTGCCACGTCGTGCCGTCGTCGGTGGACGACGCGGGCCACCTCGATGCGCCGGCGATCACGTTCGGCGGGCTGTCCAAGGCGGACGGCGCCGACCCGGCGTGGGACCCCGGCACGGCGAAGTGCTCGGGCGCCTACTGCCACGGCGCGACCCGCGCGGGCGGGACCCTGAAGGAGCCCGTGTGGACGAAGGTCGACGGGACGCAGGCCGCCTGCGGGGCGTGCCACGGCAACCCGCCGCCCGCGCCGCACCCGCAGTCGGCCGCGTGCGGCATCTGCCACAAGGACGCCGCGAACCCGGACGGCACGATCAAGGACGCATCGAAACACGCGGACGGCGCGGTCCAGGTGGTCGCGGGCGCGTGCAACTCGTGCCACGGGGGCGACGACAACGACGCCCCGCCGGTCGACACGAAGGGCTCCTCCGACACGTCGGTCGTGACCGTGGGCGCGCACCAGTCGCACGTCGCGCCGCCCGGGCCGTTCAAGGCGGTCGCGTGCGCGTCCTGCCACGCGGTGCCGTCCGCGGTGGACGACCCGGGCCACCTCGACGAACCTACGGTCACGTTCTCGGGCCTCGCCAAGGCGGACGGCGCGAATCCGGCCTGGGACCCGGCCACGGCCACCTGCAAGAACGGCTACTGCCACGGCGCGACGCTGTCCGGGAAGGTCGGCGGCGCGCTCGTGTGGACGCAGCCGGACGGCCAGGCGGCCTGCAACGAGTGCCACGGCAACCCGCCGCCGGCCCCACATCCCCAGGACGCGGCGTGCTCGAAGTGCCACGACGGCGGCGCGGCGAAGCCCGCCAACCACGTGGACGGCACGCTCCAGGTGCAGGTCGCCTGCAACTCGTGCCACGGCACGACCGCGGACGGGGCGCCGCCGCCCGACACGACCGGCTCGACCGCGAAGACGAGCGTGGGAGTGGGCGCGCACCAGGAGCACCTGAAGGCCACGTCGGGCATCGCCGCGCCGATCGCGTGCGGCGAGTGCCACGTGGTCCCGGGCAGCGCCGGCGCCGAGGGCCACCTCGGGCCGCCCACCGTGACCTTCGGGGCCAAGGCGAAGGCCGACGGCGCGAACAACCCCACATGGAACGAGGGGACCGCGCGGTGCTCGGGGGTATACTGCCACGGCGCCACCCTCGGCGGAGGGAAGGCCAAGACGCCGGTGTGGACGACCGTGAACGGCTCCCAGGACCGCTGCGACTCGTGCCACGGCATGCCGCCGACCGGCGGGACCTTCCCGCACGACGCGGGCGACCACTCCGGGTTCGAGTGCGCCTACTGCCACTCGGGCATCGTCGGGAGCACGTCGATCGCGACCCCGGCGACGCACGTCAACGGGACGGTGAACAAGGTCGCCGGCTTCGGCTGCGGGATGTCGGGCTGCCACTAGCGGGTGGATCGATCGGAGGAGCACGATGGCGAAGGTCCTGACTCGCTCGCTGCTGCTGGCGGCGGCCGTCGCCGCGGCGGCGCCCGCGCCCGCGGCCGGGCAGGCGACCCCGGCCGGCGAGAAGAAGCGCGTCTACGGCTCGAGCACCACGATGTTCCTGGAGTACCAGGTCGTGGACCCGGACGACCCGACCTCGGCGCGCTACCAGATGCCGATCTTCGAGTACCTGACGCTCGGGAGCGACGACGTGGGCGTGCGCGGCTTCTCCGTGCACCTGTCGGGCTTCGGGGTCGGCAACATCCGGAACCCCATCGAGGGCGACCGGTTCTCGGGCGACGTGCTGGTCGGCACGGTCGCCTACCGCACGCCGAAGGGCATGTTCTTCGGGCGGCTCGGCCGGCAGGTGCTCTACGAGAGCGGCACCACGACCCTGATGGACGGGGCGTACCTGAGGCTCGAGCCCGGCGCGCACGTCGAGCTGTCCGCGTACGGCGGGTTCGTGCCGTACCCGAGGTTCGGCTACGACGCGATGCGGGTCGTCTATGGCGGCCGGGTCGGCTACAACCCGTTCGACTGGGGCCGCATCGGCCTGTCGTTCACGGAGGAGCGGGACGACGTCGAGGGCGAGGCGGAGCGCGCGCTGTCGCACCTCGGCGTGGACTACGCGCTGCGGCGATGGCGGTGGATCGACCTGTCCGGCTTCCTGCTCGCGGACATGGTCGACGGGGGGATCGCGGAGTCGCGCACCGTCGTCACGACCACGCCCCACCGCCTGGTGAAGCTGTCCGTGGACTACGGGCTGTTCGATCCGTCCGCGCGCATCCCGAAGACCTCGATCTTCAGCGTGTTCACGGACACGTTCTACCACGCGATCGGCGGCGACGTGGCCCTGCGCACGGACGGGTGGCTGGCCGCGAGCGCGTACGGCCGCTGCTTCCTCTACGGCGAGGGCGACGACGGGTACCAGGTGGGGATCCGGCCGTCCGTGACGTTCCGCCGCGCGACCCGGGACCAGGTCGGGATCGAGGCGTCCCGCCTGAAGGCGCCGACGAACGCGTACTGGCAGGCCCGCGCCTACGGCATCTGGAGCCCGTTCCGCGGGGCGGACGTCACGCTCGACGTCGACAACTACTTCTACGATTCGGACGTGAAGGGCTTCGACCGGTCGCACATCGTGCGGCTGACCGCCGGCTACGAGGTGTTCAGGAACGCGCGCGTCCAGGGCGACGTCGCGGTCACCGTCAACCCCGACTTCGAGCAGATGGTGTCGGGGCTCGTCAAGTTCACCTACGCCTTCTCGGAGTACGTCAAGTGAACACGCGCAGAAGGCGGATCGCCGCCATCGTGGGGACCCTGCTCGTCGCCGGGCTGATCGTCGCGTGCGCGTCGCTCGTGCGGCGCGACGACCGGATCCGGTTCTCGCACAAGCTCCACGTCAAGGACCAGGAGCTTTCGTGCGACTCGTGCCACGACGAGGTCATGAAGTCCGAGCGCCTGTCCGGGCCGATGTGGCCGAAGGAAGCCAAGTGCCTGGAATGCCACGAGAAGGAAGAGGGCAAGTGCGGCCTGTGCCACGTGGATCCAGGCAGGCCGCGCACCTGGAAGCACGTCCGGACGCCGGGCGTCTCCTTCTCGCACGCGACCCACGTCGAGGTGACCGAGGGCAGGTGCGAGCCGTGTCACGCCGGCGTCGCGCAGCGGGAGGCCCCGAGCGAGGCGGACCGGCCGATCCCGCACGACGCGTGCATGTCCTGCCACCGGGCCGAGTTCCGCAAGATCGAGTGCCGCAAGTGCCACGAGGACATGGTCGAGAACCCGTCGCGCCCGACGCAGTTCTTCAGCCACGACGGGGACTTCATGCTGCGGCACGGCACGCTCGCGAACGGCGACGAGCAGGTGTGCGCGCACTGCCACCGGCAGTCGTTCTGCGCGGACTGCCACAGCCGGACCGAGGTCCTGAAGCCATCCCTGAAGCACTCGGAGCGCCCGGACGCGCCGCTGATCCACCGCGGCGACTTCCTGGCGCGGCACGCGATCGAGGCCCGGCTCGACCCGAGCAGTTGCGCGAAGTGCCACGCCCGGCAGGAGTGCACGACCTGCCACGAGGCGCGGCGCGTCACGCCCGGGAGCGGCGGCCGGTTCACGCACGGCGTCGCCGCGCGGGAGTGGGCGTCCGACGACCCCTCCGACCCGAACCTCCACTCGCGCGACGCGCGCGTGAACGCGGCCGGCTGCGCCGCGTGCCACGACCGCGGCCCCGCGACGAACTGCATCCGCTGCCACAAGGTCGGGGGGGCAGGCGGGAACCCCCACCCGGCCGGGTGGTCGTCCTGGCAGAAGGACGGCCCGATGTGCCGGTGGTGCCACGTGAACGGGGCGGGGTTGTAGCCGGGTGCGGAGCCGCGGAGAATACGCGGCGCGGTCGGACGTCGAACGTGCGGCGCCCCCGGGCGGGTGGCGGCCGCTGACAAGGTGCAATGGCTTGGCAGAGGAGAGGACGATGAAGAGGAAGATCGGGGTTCTCGGGCATGTGCTGATGGGTGCGGCGGCCGTCCTGTTCGTGCTGACCGTGGCGCAGGCGACCGGCTACGCGAAGAAGCCGGAGCCCGCATCGGTCACGATGAAGGGCGACAAGCAGGGCGCCGTGACCTTCGACCACGCGACGCACGCGGCCAAGGACAAGCTGAACGTAGCCTGCAAGACCTGCCACCACAACCTGGACAAGACCCCCGGCAAGCTGGCCTGCGGGGAGTGCCACAAGGCCGAGAAGGGCGACGCTCCCTCGATCAAGGACGCCGGCCACGGCGTGTGCCTGAAGTGCCACAAGGAGAAGAAGGGCACGACCAAGGCCCCGACCGCCTGCAAGGACTGTCACAAGAAGTAGTCCGCTCACTCCCCGTACCCGTACCCGCTCCCCTTCCCGCGGCTCGTCCCGCGATCCGCGCTAGAATCCCCCGATGTCGATCCGGCGAAGCCTTCGAGACCGCAGCCTCTGGGCCGGGGTGGTGCCGTTCCTGATCCTCCTCGGCGCGCTTGCGTACGTGCCGTTCGCGAGCCAGCAGGCCACGGTCGAGGCCGCGCTCGGGCGCGAGCTGTCCCGCCACCGCCTGCTGGTCGACCAGGTCGCGAGGCGTCTCCAGGCGCACGGGCTGCACATGGACGCCTGCGTCGGCCGGCTGGCGGACCTGCTGGCGTCGGTCGGGCCCGAGGCGGACCGGATGCAGGAGGAACTCCGGGTCACGTGGGACGTGATGGCGGCCCAGGCGGACGGCGACGGGCTGGCCGTGATCGATGCCTCCGGCTCGATCCTCGCCGAGACCGGGGCCCTGGCGGACGCGGACCCGCGGGTCCGGGCCGGGTTCCTGGACGTGATCCGCTCCGCCACCCGCGATCGCGGCGCCCGGTTCGTGGTCTGGGAGGGCGCGGACCGCGGCGTCCGCCTGACCCACTGGCACGAGGCCTCGGCCGTCGCCGGCGATCCCGCCGGCATCGTGCTCGCCACCGTGCGGCTCGACGTGCTGGTCCGCGGGCTGTTCGGGGGCGGGCCGTTCGAGTCCGGGGTGTCGTTCACGGTCACGGGCGCGGACGGGAGCGTGCTGCTGCACTCGGGCCTCGCGCCGTCGGGCCCCGTGGAGGGCGCGCGCATGGCCGCCGCCGCCTGCGACAGTTGCCACGCGTCGTTCCCCGTGCGGGACCGGCTCGCATCGCGGATCGCGGGCGGCGGCCGGTGGGTGGTGTCGGGCGTCGAGCGCGTGGTCGCGTACGCGCCGGTCGGGTTCGGCGGCCAGCGCTGGACCATCTCGGCTTCGACGCCGGCCCGCGAGGTCGTTCGGCCGGTGGCCCAGCAGACCATCGTGTCCATGTCGTTCACGCTCGCGGTCGTGGTGATGCTGCTCCTGTTCGGACTGCTCCTGCGGCAGTCCCACATCCGCCGGATCCGGCTCGAGGACGCGCTCGCGGCGCAGGCCCGCGTGCTGGCGGTCGCGCGCGAGAAGGAGCGGCTCGACGCCGAGCTGGCTTCGGCGCGCAGGATGGCTGCGATCGGCGAGATGGTGGCGCGGGTGGCGCACGAGGTGAAGAACCCGCTCCAGTACATCGGCACGGCCGCGGACCTGCTCGCCGGGACCTCGAAGGACCCGGCGGCGGTCGAGCTGGTCGGGGACATGCGGACCGGGATCCGCAGGCTCGACGCGATCGTGACCGAGCTGCTGGACTTCTCGCGGCCCATGAGGCTCGACCTCGCCCCGGTGGACGTGAACGGGGTGCTGGCCGAGGTCGCGAGGCGGGTCGTCGCGGCCGACGCGACCCTGCGGCTCGACCTCGCGGAGGGGCTGCCGGAGGTGCGGGCGGACGGCTACAAGGTGCGGCAGGTGTTCGAGAACCTGCTCCGCAACGCGCTGGACGCGCTGCCGGCGGCGGGAAAGGGGCCGCGCGAGATCGAGGTCTCGACGCGGCCGGGCCAGGGCGCGTTCGCCGGGGGCGTGGCGGCGGGGCTCCGCGACACGGGCCGGGGGATCGCGCCGGCCGACCTCGAGCGGATCTGGGAGCCGTTCTTCACGTCCAAGACCCACGGGTCCGGGCTGGGGCTCGCCGTGGTCCGGAGGATCGTGGACACGCACCGCGGCGAGGTCCGCGTCGAGTCCGAGCCGGGCCGCGGCACCCTGTTCACGGTGAGCCTGCGGGCGGACCCCAGGGGGTGACCTCTCCCATGTTGTCCGATTTCCTGTAGAATCCGGCCGGTTCCCGGGTTCCCGGAGGACGGATGGGCCGCTCGCTCCTCGTGATCGACGACGAGGCCATCACCCGCAGCCACCTGCGCCTGATCTTCCAGGCGGACGGCTACGAGGTCGTGCCCTGCGAATCGGCCGAGGACGGGCTGCGCGAGATCGCCGAGCGCGGGTTCTCCGCGGTCCTGTGCGACGTCAAGCTCGCCGGGATGGACGGGCTCGCGTTCCTGACGTGGGTGCGGGAGCACCACCCCGAGGTCCCGGTCGTCACCATCACGGCATTCGGCACGATCGAGAACGCGGTGGCCGCGATGCGCCAGGGCGCGGCCGACTACGTGACCAAGCCGTTCGGGGCCGACGAGATCCGGATCGTGGTCGAGCGCGCGATCGAGCGCGGCGAGCTGAAGAACGAGGTCGTGCGGTTGCGCGGCGAGATCGAGCGGCGGTACGCCTTCGGCAGCATCGTCAGCCGCAGCCCGGCGATGTTCCGCGTCTTCGAGATGATCCGGACGGTGGCGGACACGGACTCGACCGTGCTCGTGACCGGCGAGACCGGGACGGGCAAGGAGATGGTCGCCCGGTCGATCCACTTCAACAGCCTGCGGAAGGCGGCGCCGTTCGTCGCGATCAACTGCGGCGCGCTGACCGAGACGCTGCTCGAGAGCGAGCTGTTCGGCCACGAGAAGGGCGCGTTCACCGGGGCGGTGCGGCGCAAGGAGGGGCGGTTCGAGGCGGCGCACCGCGGGACGCTGTTCCTGGACGAGGTCGCGTGCATGCCGCCGCCGATGCAGGTCAAGCTGCTGCGGGTGCTCCAGGACGGGGAGTTCGAGCGCGTCGGCGGGACGCAGCCGGTGCGCGCGGACGTGCGCGTGATCGCGGCGACGAACCAGGCCCTGGCCGACCTCGTGGGGTCCGGCAGGTTTCGCGAGGACCTGTACTACCGGCTGAACGTGGTCCCGATCTACCTGCCCCCGCTGCGCGAGCGGCCCGAGGACATCCCGACGCTCGCGCTGTACTTCCTGTCGCACTACCGCAAGCAGTTCGGCCGCGAGGCGGACGCGTACTCGGACCGGGCGCTCGAGCAGATGCTCAGGTACCGGTGGCCGGGCAACGTGCGCGAGCTGAAGCACGTCATCGAGCGCGGCGTGCTCCTGTCGCGCGGCCCCGTGATCGACGCGCTCGACCTGCCGAAGGAGGCGGGGCCGATCGCGGACGCGGCGGACTCGCGGGGGGCGGCCGCGACGGCGCAGCCCCTGCGCGAGTACCTGCGCGACTGCGAGCGGCGGTACTACACCGCGCTGCTGAGGCGCCACGAGGGGAACGTCACGCGCGCGCTCGCGGAGGCGCGGATCCCCAGCAAGACCTTCTACCGGCGGCTCCACGCGGTCGGCCTCGATCCCCGGCTGCTCCGGGGATAGCCGGGGGTGCTGCGCGGGCGGTCCCTGGCACGAAGCGTGCTGAAGTCACTCCCCATGGACGATCGGGCGCACCACTGCCCGTACCTCGAGGAAGACCTCGTGCCCATCTGCGGCGCCTTCCAGGGCGGCCTGCGGACGCCGCGGGAGCGCGAGGTCGAGAGGGTGTGCCGCACGTCCGGCCACGAGTCCTGTCCCCTGTTCGCCGCGAGGGAGCGCCTGGAGACCGGGGCCCGCCCCGGGCGCCCCGGACGGCCCGCCGGGTAGCGCTCCGCGACAGGCGATCCGGATATCCGGGACAACGGGGACAAACCGGAGTGACGCGATCTGTCATTTCCGGCAAGGCCGGAATGACAAACCGGAGAGAGCTTGTCCCGAAAGTCCTTGATCCGCCGGGGGCTCGCGCCGGGAGGCCCGGAGGCACGGGGGTTGCTCTTCGCAGTCTCCGGGATTGTCAGGCCGCCGCGGCCGGACCCGCCCGGGGAGGTCCCCGGGGCACGGGGGCTCGGCACGAGCCTGGCGTGAAAGGGAGTCACGCGATGCGATGGTCAACCATGGTGTGGCGGCTGCTCCTGGCGGGCATGCTCGCCTCGGCGGCGGCCGCCGGGTGCGGCGGCGGGGACGGCACGGACGGGGCGGACGGGCTGCCCGGCGCGAGCGGGATCGCCTGCTGGGACCTGAACGCGGACGGACAGGGCAACCCGGCCGAAGAGGACGCGAACGGCGACGGCAAGGTCGATGCGGCCGACTGCCTGGGCCTGCCGGGCAAGGACGGCAAGGACGGCAAGGACGGCAACAACGGCCTCGACGGCACGAACGGCACGAACGGCACGAACGGGACCAACGGCACGAACGGCACGAACGGCGTCGCATGCTGGGACCTGAACGCGGACGGCGAGGGCAACCTGCCGGACGAGGACGCGAACGACGACGGCGTCGTGGACGCGGCCGACTGCAAGGGCGCACAGGGGGTGCAGGGCGAGACCGGCGAGAAGGGCGGGCAGGGCGAGCAGGGGCTGCCCGGCGGGCAGGGCGAGCAGGGGCTGCCGGGCGCGCAGGGCGAGCAGGGGCTGCCCGGTGAGCAGGGCGAGCAGGGGCTGCCCGGTGAGAAGGGCGAGCAGGGGCTGCCCGGTGAGAAGGGCGAGCAGGGCGAGCAGGGGCTGCCCGGCGAGAAGGGCGACAAGGGCGACCAGGGCCTCCCGGGCAAGGACGGCCTCGCCTGCTGGGACCTGAACGGCAACGGCACCTGCGACCTCGTGACCGAGGACGCGAACGCGGACGGCGCGTGCGACGCGATCGACTGCCACGGCGGGGGCGGCCTCGCGGTCGAGACCTGCGTGACCTGCCACGGCCCGGGCCGCGAGGCGGACCCGAACCTGACCCACGGGATCAAGCCGTGCTGGGACCTGAACTACAATCTGGCCTGCGACGCGGCGTCCGAGGACAAGAACGCCGACACCGTGTGCGACTTCTCGGACTGCGTGGGCACGGCGGCGGCGCCGGTCGGCGTGGTCTACCTCGCGGCCGAGGCCCCGGAGCGCCTGTACGCGATCATCACCGGCGTCACGATCACCGACCCGATCGCCCCGGCGACCGAGACGGTCACCATGGTCAGCTTCACCGTGAAGGACGGCGCGGGCCGCGGCGCGGTCGGCCTCAAGGCCGGCTCCTCCGGCCAGGTCCGCATCGGCATCGCGAAGCTCGTGGCGGGCAACAGCGGCAGCTCCGACCACTGGGTGTCCTACGTGACCCGCGCCGCCGGCACGGCCCCGAACCAGGTCTCCCAGGGGACGACCGAGCGCACCGGCACGCTGACCGACAACGGCAACGGCACCTACACCTACAAGCTGGTGACCGACCTCGCGCTCGTGAAGGACATCGTGTCCGGCGTGCTCATCGGTTACGACAAGGCCCTGACGCACCGCTTCGCGCTCCAGGCGAGCGGCTCGGTCAACGGCCTCGCCTTCCCGGCCATGAACACCACCTTCGACATGGTCCCGAACGGCGGCACGCTGGTGAAGAAGGAGGTCTCCCGGACCTCGACCTGCAACGAGTGCCACGGCCAGCTCCGGATCCACGGCAGCCGGACGGACTACAAGTACTGCGTGGTCTGCCACAACCCGTCATCGGTCGTCGACAAGGCGACCGGCGCGACCGTGGACATGGGCGTCATGACGCACGGGATCCACTCGGCGCGCATGCGCCGCACCGCGACCCCGCCGATGCCCGAGTACGTCATCGGCAACGCGCTGTTCGGCGAGGTGGCCTACCCGCAGAACATCGCGAACTGCCGCAAGTGCCACGACGGCGCGGACGCGCTGACGCCCCAGGGCGACAACTGGAAGAACAAGCCGACCAAGGATGCCTGCGGTTCCTGCCACGCGAACCTGGACTTCGGGACGCACATGGGCGGCCAGGCGGACAACTCGGCGTGCGCCGTGTGCCACAAGCCGGCGAACATCGAGACCTACCACCAGGACGAGAACGACACGCCGAACAACCCGGGCGTGGTCGGCGGCGCGGCCGGCAAGACCCCGTACAACTTCACGTACGAGATCAAGGAAGTCACCGTGAACGCCGACAACCAGGCCGTGGCGACCTTCCGCATCCTGAAGGACGGCGTGGCGATGGACCTCGCGGCGCTCCCGGCCGACCTGACGGGCGGTCCCTCCTTCCTGCTCGCCTACGCGATGCCGCAGGGCGGGATCACCCCGTCCGACTACAACAACCTCGGCAAGGCCGCGGGCCAGCCCGGCTCCGTGTCGATCGCCAACATCATCAACGGCACCGCCGGCACGCTCGGCACCGCCGACGCGAGCGGCTACTACACGGTCGCGCTGAAGGGCACCACCGCGGCGCCCGCGGCCTTCCCGGCCGGGTCCACGCTGCGCGCGGTCGCGCTCCAGGGCCACTTCAGCCAGAAGGAGTACTTCGCCCCGGTCCCGCCGGCCACGGTCGGCGCGAACCTCGCCCGCCGCACCCTGTCCGTGGTCAAGCCCGTGACCGGCGACCCGGTCCGGCGCGACGTCATCGACAACAAGAAGTGCGCGGCGTGCCACGAGTGGTTCGAGGCCCACGGCGGCAACCGGAACATCGGCGCGGCGTCCGTCGGCCAGAACATCTGCACGGTCTGCCACGTCCCGAACCTGTCCACGAGCGGCCGCGGCGCCGACCCGGCGACCGTGATTGCCCGCCTGCTGACCGGCGGCAGCCTGGCGTGGGACCTCGACTTCGACGGCGTCTGCGACCTGGCGACCGAGGACAAGAACGCGGACACCAAGTGCGACGTCCTCGACGCGATGGAGGCGGCGGGCTACGTCCCGGCCGACCCGCTGACCTTCCCCGAGGTCTCGAACAACCTGAAGGACATGATCCACGGGATCCACGGCGCCGCGAACCGCACGGTGCCGTACCGCGAGGTCCGCGACCGCGGCGCGTCGGGCGTGTTCTACTACGACTTCTCCGAGATCACCTACCCGAACGAGGCGGACGCGTGCCTCGCGTGCCACAAGCCGGGCACGTACGACGTGGACCTGCCGGACGGCGTGCTCCCGACGACCGACCGGACGACCGACGGCACCGACGCGACCTTCACGGCCGTCGTGAACGTGCGGAAGACCGTGCCGAACGCGACCGACCTCGTGACGTCGCCGACGACCGCGATTTGCGCGGGCTGCCACAACAGCGACACCGCGATCGGCCACTTCGAGCAGAACGGCGGTGCGGTTTCGCGCAAGCGGAACACGCTCGAGTAGCCACCATGTTCCCTGCCCCCGGTGCGCGGGGGCCGGGGCCGCTGCCCTTTTTTCCGGCCCCCGCGCCGACTCACCCATCCCGATCACCATCCCCGTACCCGTACCCGTACCCGAACCCGAACCCGAGCCCCTACCCGATACCCGCCCCCCGCCCGCTCCGGCCTCGGGCCGCGCCCGCTCACAGGGTCAGCGAGAATAACGATCGCCGGCTGCGCGGGGCGTCTCGGGCACCGGCCTTCTGTGCCCCCCTTGCGGCCTGCGGACGCAAGGGGGATGCGGGGACCCCCGGATTCCTGTCACTTATCGCGCGGATAAGCTCAGTCATCCGTGCACCCCCGCGTTGGGCCCCCCTTGCGGCCTCC
>VGRB01000039.1 GCA_016875475.1 Deltaproteobacteria bacterium | reverse complement strand
CCCCGCGCGGCGGTCGCGTCCGCGGTGGCGATCGCGGGCATTGCGCTGGGCGCGGGCGCGTGGCTCGCGCTGGCGCCGTCGCCTGTCCCCGAGCCTACCGTCCCGGACTCGATGCCGGTCGCCGCCGTGCCGCAGGACGCAGCCGTTGCCGTCGATCTCGCCGGTCCCGCGGACCCTGGTGCGGCGCCGCGCGCGGAGGCGGTCATGCCCCCGCCCGCGGAGGTCCGCGTTTCGGTGATGTCGCGTCCCGCGGGGGCGACCGTCCGGATCGACGGCCTGGAGGCGGGGCGTGCGCCGCTCGATCACGTGTTCGACGGCGGCGACCCCGACCGGGTCGTGACGTTCTCGGCGTCCCTGCCGGGCTTCTCCCCGGCGGCGAAGCGTGCGAAGCTGTCCGAGGCGGCGCGGCAGGGGGTGGACCTCGTGCTGAAGAAGAAGGGCTGGACGCCGCCGCTGTGAGAGGGGCGATGGTCCGGGTTCGGCCGGTCCGGATGGTGATCTGGATCGTCGTCGCGGCGACGCTGCTCGCGGCGCCCGCGCGCGCGGCGGACGACAAGGCCCGCGCGAACGCCCTGTACAAGGCGGGTGTTCACCTGTTCAAGGCCGGCAAGCACCGCGAGGCGCTCTCCCAGTTCCAGGAGGCGCGCCGGCTCGCGGTCATCCCGGACGCGGTGTGGTCGATCGCGCGGTGCCACGAGGAGCTGGGCGAGCCCGAGGCTGCGCTGGCCGCGTACCAGGACTTCGAGGCCATGGCGCGGGACGCGACCGCGCGGGCGGAGGCGCGCCGCCGGATCGTCGCCGTGAAGGACAGGTACTTCGGGCGGTTGCGCGTGGCGGTCGAGCCGCCCGGGACCGGGATCCAGCTCGACGGCGAGCCGGTCGGCGAGGCGCCGCTCGCGGGACCGCTCGACGTGCGGGCCGGCGAGCACCTCGTGACCATGTCCAAGCGGGGCTTCGCGACGCAGCACCGGCGGGTCGAGGTCCCGGCGGGCGGCGACGCGTCGGTCGAGACCGCCATGGTCGCAATGCGCGCCGAGTCGGGGCCGGCGGGGGCGGACGGGTCGGTCGCCGCGCCGGCCGCGCCGCGCCGCGGGTGGTCCCCGCTCAAGGCGGGCCTGTTCTTCGGCGGCGTGGGCGCGGTCGTCGCGGGCGTGGCGCTGCACGTGGCCGGGTTCGAGCACTACCGCAGGATCAACGATTCCGGGGGCTTCACGTACCCGGAGAAGCGGGACGCGCGGGCGCTCGCGAGCGGGCTCGGGTACGGCGCATACGCGCTTTACGGGGTCGGCGCCGCGGCCGTGGTCACGTCGTTCCTGGTGCCCGCGAAGGGACGCCACCCGATCGGCTACGCCGCGGCCCCTGCGCCCGGAGGCGGCGCCGTGGTCCTGACGGGGAGGTGGTGAGATGGGCCGGACAGCCACCCTCGCCGCCGCCCCGGCCGCCGCCGCACTCCTGGCCGCCGCCGCGCTCGCGACAGGGTGCCTGCCCGACGTGAAGGGGCCGTACGCGTGCGCGCGCTCGGTCGAGTGCCCGGGGAACATGACCTGCGAGGAGGACCGCTGCGTTGCGCCGCCTGCGGACGTGGTCGAGGCGGACGCGGCGGCCGATGCGCCCGACGCTCCCGGCGTGCCCGAAGCGCCGGCCGACGTGCCCGCGGACCTCCCGGCCGACGTGCCGGCGGACCTCCCGGCGGACGTGGCGGCGGACCTCGCGCCGGATGCCGCTGAGGACGTCCCGGAGGACTCGCCCGCCGACGTCCCGTGGCAGCGGTTCACGGACAACGGGGACGGGAGCGTGACCGACCACGAGTTCGGGCTCGTGTGGATGAAGGAGGGCTACGAGGACCTGCTTCCCTGGGACGCCGCCGCGAAGCAGTGCGACGGCATCACGTTCGGCGGATCGAGCGAGTGGCGGCTCCCCACGCTGTCGGAGCTGCGGACCCTGGTGGACCCGGCGCTCTGCGCCGACACGGCCGTCGGAGGGGCGTGCCCGCTCTCGGACGAGTGCGCGCCCGCCGGGACCTGCTGGCGATCGACCCCGCCCGACCCGGACCCGTGCGACGGGTGCGGGGGCATGAACGCGGTCCTCTGGCCTGTGTTCGACGACCCGTCCGCATACGTCTGGTCCTCGACGCGAGGCCCCCTGGCCGCCGCGAGCACCCACTTCAAGCTCGCCGGCGACACGGGCAGCCTCCACGCCGCCCCGGACGGCGGGCCATGGCTCGCGCGTTGCGTGCGGGAGCTGTAGCTGCGGGCGGCCCCCGAGCGCTCCGCGCCTCGGCGCGGCTCGCCCCCGGAATCCCCCATGCCCGTCGCCCGTACGTGGGGTATATTCCGCCCCGGGGAATCCCCGCCGGGAGGAGGTCGCGATGAAGGCTGCGAGGATTTGGGGGGTTGCGGCGCTGGCGTCGGTGCTGATGGTGACGGCCGCGGGGGGCTGTGCGGCGCGCGTGGAGGCAGCGGACGCGCCGAGGGGCGCCGACGCGACGAAGGACGCGCCGAAGGAGGTGGACGTGAAGCCGCTCGCGGTGTCGAAGTGGACCGGCAGGAAGGGGCCGGGCTGGGCCGAGTTCGACAAGCTGGTGGACGAGCAGAAGCTCGAGGAGGCCGCGAAGATCGCCGAGGGGGTGCTGGCGGACGCGAAGGCGAGCGGCAACGCGGAGGAGCAGACCCGCGCGCTCATCACGTGGACCCAGCTCCGCATCGGGCTCCACGGGTACGAGACCGCGGTGCGGTTCCTCGCCGAGCAGCCGTGGCCGGAGGACCTCCTGTCGCGGGTCGTGCTGGACCTCTACTTCGCGCACGCGCTCGAGCGGTATGCGCAGATGTACTCGTGGGAGATCAACAAGCGCGAGAAGGTGGAAACGAAGGGAACGGTGGACCTGAAGGCCTGGACCATGGTCCAGATCCACGAGGCCGCGGCGCGGGCGGCCGCGGACGCGTGGTCGCACCGGGAGCGGCTCGCGGAGTTCCCGGTCGCTCACCTCGCGGAGTACCTGGAACCGAACAACTACCCGAAGCACATCCGGCCGACGCTCCGGGACGCGGCCAGCTACCTGCTCGCCACGGCCTTGTCGAGCACCCAGGGGTGGACGCCCGAGCAGTCCGCGGACGTGTTCCGGCTGGACCTCGGCAGGCTCCTGGCGGACGGCGCGGCGTCGCAGGCCGACCCGGCGGACGGGGCCGTTCACCCGGTCGTTCGCGTGGTCGCGGTGCTCGGGGACCTCGAGGCGTGGCACGCGGGCCGCGGGGAGGTCGAGGCGGCCCTGGAGGCGCGGCTGGAGCGGCTCGGGCACCTGCACACGCACTTCACCGGGGCGCCGGATCGCGAGCGAATCCGCAAGGACCTTTCCGCGCGGCTGCCCGCGGCGCGCAAGCACCCGTGGTGGTCGTACGGGATGGCGCGGCTCGCGCAGATGGTGCGGGAGACCGACGCGCCCGACGCGCTGGTCGCGGCGCGGAAGCTCGCGCTCGAAGGCCGGGACGCATACCCGGACAGCCCCGGGGGGCACGCGTGCCGGAGCGTGGTCGAGGGGATCGAGCACCCGCACTACCAGCTCGAGGCGATGGCCGCGGACGGCCCGGGCCGGCGGTCGATCTCGGTCACCTACCGGAACCTGAAGCAGATGTGGTTCCGCGCGTACGCGATGGACCTCCGCTCGTGGATCGTGAAGTCGAACGACTGGTCCATATTCCCGTCGTGGGACGAGGTCCGGAAGTCGGGGGCGAAGGTGGTGGCCGAGTGGTCGGCGGACCTGCCCGAGACGACCGACTTTCGCGACCACCGGGCGTACGCGACCCCCCCGATGCGGAAGCCGGGCTTCTACGTGGTCGTGGCCTCGGCGCGGAAGGGCTTCGACTACGGCGACAACCAGATGGCCGGCGTGCCGATGACGGTGGGCGACCTGGTGACCGCGACGCGCGACGATGACGGCGGGTTCGAGGTCCGCGTGCTGTCCGGGTCTGCGGGGCGACCGCTGCGCGGCGCGAACGTGCACCTCTACCGCCACGACTGGCGGACGCGCCACCGCGAGGTCGATTCGGAGGAGACCGGCGAGGACGGGTTCGCGGTATTCAAGGGCGTGAAGCAGGGCGAGTCCCACTTCGTGCTGGCCACGCGCGGGGAGGACGTCGCGATCGACCCGGAGTGGATGAACGCGTGGCGCCGCGGGCGCGACTCCGAGCAGACGGGCACGCTGCTGTTCACGGACCGCAGCATCTACCGGCCGCAGCAGAAGGTGCTGTGGAAGGCCGTCGTGTACCGCGGTCGCGAGGACAAGTGGCGGTCGTGGATCGACGCGGGCGTGACCGTGACGCTGCACGACGCGAACGGCGAGGAGGTCGCGCGCAGCCAGGTGACGACGAACGCGTTCGGAACCGCGTCCGGCGAGTTCCAGATCCCGGCGGGGCGGCTGCTCGGGCACTGGTCGATCCGGTCGTCGGCGAACGGGCACGCCGGGATCCGCGTGGAGGAGTACAAGCGGCCCACCTTCGAGGCGAAGATGCTCGACCCGGAGGCCGCCCTGCGCCTGAACCGCGAGGCGGTCGTCAAGGGCGAGGCGCGCTACTACTTCGGCCTGCCGGTCACGGACTCGTCGATCCGGTGGCGCGTGACGCGCGAGCCGGTCTACCCCTGGTGGTGGGGGTGGTGGTGGGGCGCGCAGCCGACGGCGCGGACGCAGACGATCGCGACCGGCACCGCGAAGGGCGGGGAGGACGGGCGGTTCTCGATCGCGTTCACGCCGGAGGCGGACGAGCGCCTCGCGGGCGAGGGCAGCGGCATCACGTACCGCTACAAGGTCGTGGCGGACGTCACGGACGAGGGCGGCGAGACGCGCACGGCGGAGCGGTCGTTCCGCCTGGGCTTCACCGGGGTCGAGGCGACGCTGGACGTGGGCGCGGGGTTCGTCGGCGAGGGGCGGCGGCACGATGTCGCGATCACGCGGACGGACCTGGACGGCACGGCGTCGCCGGGCAAGGGGCGGTGGCGGCTGGTGCGCGTGAACGACACGAAGCAGACGCTCCTGCCGGCCGACCAGCCGCTGCCGGAGCCGCCGGGCGGGGCGAAGGGACTGAAGACCGCGGGCGACAGGTTGCGACCGCGCTTCGACCCGCAGTACCGGCCCGAGGCCGTGATGCGGTCGTGGCCGGACGGCGCGGAGCGGGCGTCGGGCGACCTCGCGCACGACGCCAAGGGCGTGGCGAAGGCGGCGCTGCCGGCGCTCGAGCCGGGGCCGTGGCGGCTCCGGTACGAGACGGTCGATGCGTTCGGGGCGAAGTACGAGACGGCGGTCGAGTTCGTGGTCGCGGGGCGGCGCGCGGAGGTCTCGCTGCCCGCGCTGCTCCGCGTGGAGCAGTCGTCGGTCAAGGTCGGGGGGACCGCGCGCGTGCTGGTGACCTCGGGTCTCGCGGACCAGCCGCTGGAACTGTCGATCTGGCGGGAGGGGCGGCTCGTCGAGCGTCGCGCGATCGAGGCGGGGCGCGACGCGGCGGTCGTCGAGATCCCGGTCGGCGAGAAGGACCGGGGCGGGTTCGGGGTCTCCCTGCTCGCGGTGCGCGACCACCAGTGGATGCGGTTCACGGAGAGCGTGTTCGTGCCATGGGACGATCGTGAGCTGGAGGTCAGCTTCACGACGTTCCGCGACAAGATGCAGCCGGGGGGGAAGGAGAAGTGGACCGTCAAGGTGACGGGCCCTGCGGGGCGCGACACCGCGGTCGCGGCGGCCGAGCTGCTTGCGTACATGTACGACAGGAGCCTGGACTTCTTCGCGCCGCACCACCCGCCGTCGGCCACTGGCCTCTACCCGTACCGGGCGTCGGTCGGCCACGTGCGGACGAACCTGGAGCGGGCGCGGACGATCTGGGTCGGGAGTGCCGGGTTCGGGGGGATCCCGAGCTGGCCGGACCTGCGGGCGGACGCGCTCAGGTTCCACGAGTCGTACGGGGTCGGCGGGCCCGGGGCGCGGGGGGGCTACTACCGCGGGGCGGGGGGGATGCGGTCGCGCGCGATGATGCCTCCGCCGGCCCCGTCCGTCGCGGCGCCGATGGCGAAGATGGTCGCGAGCGAGATGAGGCGCGAGTCCGCGGACGCGCTCGCGGAGCAGGCGACCGCGGCGCCGGCGGAGGCGATGGAGGGCGAGAAGAACAGGGCCGGCGACGACTCGCGGGACGGGAAGGAAGGGCAGGCCGCGCCCGAGGTGCAGCTCCGCGCGAACTTCGCGGAGACCGCGTTCTGGTCGCCGCACCTGGTCACGGAGAAGGACGGCAGCGCGGCCGTGGAGTTCACGGTGCCGGACTCGGTGACCGCGTGGAACGTGTGGGTGCACGCGGTGACGAACGAGATGAAGGGCGGCTCGGTCCACAAGGAGTCGCGCTCGGTCAAGGACCTGATGGTCCGGCCGTACCTGCCGCGGTTCCTGCGCGAGGGCGACCGCGCCGAGCTGAAGGTGGTCGTCAACAACGCGTCGGACAAGCCGATGAGCGGGATGCTTACGTTCGACGTGCTGGAGCCGGGGACGGAGAAGAGCCTGCTGGCCGACTTCGGGCTGAAGGCGGCGGACGTCCGCGACCGGCCGTTCGACGCGCCGCCGGGCGGCGGCACCACGCTCACGTTCGCGGTCACGGCGCCCGCGCGGGTGGGCACGGTCGCGTTCAAGGTCTCGGCGGTTGCGGGCCAGTTGGGCGACGGCGAGCTGCGGCCGATCCCGGTGCTGCCGGGGCGGATGCACCTCGCGCAGTCGCGGTTCGTGACGCTGAAGGGGAAGCAGGTCCGGCAGATGAAGTTCGCGGACCTCGCGAGGAACGACGACCCGTCGCTCATCAACGAGCAGATGGTCGTGACGATCGACGGCCAGCTCTTCTACTCGGTGCTGTCCGCGGTTCCGTACCTGGTCAGGTACCCGTACGAGTGCACCGAGCAGACCCTGAACCGGTTCATCTCGACCGGGATCCTGACGTCGATGTTCGAGAAGTACCCGTCGGTCAAGCGGATGGCGGCGGAGTTCGCTGGTCGCACGACGATGCTGGAGACGTTCGACGCGCCGGACCCGAACCGGAAGATGGCGCTGGAAGAGACGCCCTGGCTGGTTTCGGCGAATGGCGGGGGGGTCGAGTCGGACGACCTCGTGAACGTGCTGGACCCGCGCATCGCGACCGCGAACCGGAACGCGGCGCTCGCGAAGCTGAAGAAGTCCCAGACGTCCTCCGGCGGGTTCCCGTGGTTCCCGGGCGGGCCGCCGTCGCCGTACATGACGCTGTACCTGCTCTACGGGTTCTCGAAGGCGATCGAGTTCAAGGTGGAGGTGCCGGAGGACATGATCCGGCGCGCGTGGGCGTACGTGCACCGGCACTACATCGACGAGCTCGTGCGCACGATGATGGCGCTCGACTGCTGCTGGGAGTTCATCACGTTCCTGAACTACACCATCAGCAACTACCCGGACCCGTCGTGGACCGGGTTCTCCGACGCGGAGCGGAAGCGGATGCTGGACTTCAGCTTCCGCCACTGGAAGCGGCACGCGCCGTACGTGAAGGGGCAGCTCGCGCTGACGCTGCTCCGGATGGGGCGCGCCGGCGACGCGAAGCGGGTGTGGGAGAGCGTGATGGACTCGGCGAAGGAGGCCGAGGACCAGGGCGTGTTCTGGGCGCCCGAGGACCGGGCGTGGCTCTGGTACAACGACACCATCGAGACGCACGCGTTCGCGATCCGTGTGCTGATGGACCTGATCCCGGACAGCCCGAAGCTCGACGGGCTCGTGCTGTGGATCTTCCTGAACAAGAAGCTGAACCACTGGAAGTCCACGAAGGCCACGGCCGAGGTGGTCTACTCGCTCGCGAAGTACCTCGACGCGGTCGGGCAGACGTCCGTGCGCGAGGAGGCCACGGTGGACGCGGGTGGCGACAGGACCACGTTCGTCTTCGAGCCGGACAAGTACACGGGCAGGAAGAACCAGATCGTCGTGCCGGGCGAGAAGGTCGATCCCGCGCGGCACTCCACGATCACGGTCGAGAAGACCACGCCGGGCTACATGTTCGCGTCCGCGACGTGGCACTTCTCGACCGAGCGGATGCCTGATGAGGACCGCGGCGACTACCTCTCCGTGTCGCGCACGTACTTCCGGCGCGAGACCCAGGGCACCGAGGCGAGGCTCCAGCCGCTGGCCGACGGCGCGCGCGTGGCGGTCGGCGACCAGATCGAGGTCCACGTCTCGCTGCGCGCGAAGCACGCGATGGAGTACGTGCACCTGCGCGACCCGCGCGGCGCCGGCTTCGAGCCCGAGGGGGCCGTGTCGCGCCACCGCTGGGAGCAGGGCATCTACTGGTACGAGGAGATCCGGGACAGCGGCACCAACTTCTTCTTCGAGTCGCTCCCCCAGGGCGAGTACACGTTCAAGTACCGCGTGCGCGCGGCCACGGCCGGCACGTTCAAGGCCGCGCCCGCGACCGTGCAGCCCATGTACGCCCCCGAATTCAATGCGTATTCTGCCGGGACGGTGCTGACCGTGGTGCCCGCGCCCTAGGAGCCCGCCCGGACCCGTGTGCGGCTCCCGTGTCCGCCGTCCTCCTCCGCGGAACAAATCCGCGTCCGGCCCGATACAGGCAGCGAGGCGTTTCTCGGAGGTGACCCATGTCCCGGTCCCCGCTCCGCGTTCCGTTCCACTCTTCCGTCGGCCGGTTCTGCGCCCTGCTGGTCCTGTTCGCGGCGGCCCTGCCGTCGTGTGGCGGCCCACCCGCGTGCCCCGCGGTGCCGATCGCCCGGCAGGAGGCGATCGTGGGCGGCGTCCCCGACGAGGGCCACCCCGCCGTGGGCGCGCTCCTGCTGGAGGACGGCCTGTGCTCGGGCACGCTCGTGTCGCCGAACGTGGTCCTGACCGCGGCCCATTGCGTCGTGGGGCAGGTCGCGGCCCGCTTCGTGCTCGGCGCCGACGCGAGCGGGCCCGGCCCCAGCCACGGCGTTCGCGAGACCTTCGCACACCCAGGGTACGGGTTCCGGCACCAGGACGGCGAGGTCGTGGCGTGGCACGACATCGCGGTGGCGGTGCTGGACGGGCCGGCCGCGGTCGAGCCGATGCCGTGGCGGACCGAGCCGCTCGACGCCGCCGCCGGCGAGCCTGTCACGTTCGTGGGTTTCGGGCGGACGGACCCGGACGGCCATTCGTTCGGGAGGAAGTACAAGGTCCGCACGACGATCTCCGGCGTCTGGGATCACGGCTTCTGGAACCTGACGCACCCCGACGACCCGCACAACACGTGCAGCGGCGACTCGGGGGGGCCCGCCCTGGTGGAGCGGGACGGCCGCGAGGAGGTCGCGGGAGTCGTGTCCTCCGGCGACGCCCGGTGCGTCCTGACTGGCTACAGCAGCCGGGTGGACGTGGACGCCGCCTTCGTGGCCGAGATGGTGGCTCGCCACGCGGTCGGGACGGGCGCCGGGACCGGCGACCCGGGGGGCGCGCCTCCCGACGCATGGGAGGGACCGGACGGGCACGATGCGCCGGACCTCGCGCCGGACGTCGCGCCCGACTCCGGAGAGGACGCGGGCGGGTCCGGGGATCCGGGACCGTGCGGCACGATCGGGTTCGAGGGCTGCTGCGACGGCCAGGTCCTCCGCTGGTGCGAGGACGGGCGCCTCTACCAGCTCGACTGCGGCGCGGGCGCGCCCCTGTGCGGCTGGGACGAAGACGCCGGGTACTACGACTGCGGGACGGACGGCGGCGAGGGCCCGGGGGGGGGGGTGGCGACCTGCGGGCCGTCGTAGGAGGCCCGGGTGCTCGCGGCCGGCGCGGGCCGGGGAGTCACTCGTGGATCAAGCGACCGTGGCAAGCCACCCCGCCCCGAACCCGAGCGCGACCGCGAGGTAGTGGCGCGCCCGCAGGGGCTCGCGCAGGAATACGGCGGCGAGCAGGATCACCCACATGTTCGTGGTCTGGTTCAGCACGCTCGCGGTCGTGGTGTAGGTGTACTTCATCCCGAAGACCCACAGGAGCATGGACAGCCACGCGCCGAGCACGGACCCCGGGATCGCGACGCGCCACGCCGGCCCGGGCCGAAGGGCGGCCAGCGTCGCGGCGCGGTGCGCGGGCGTCATCCCCTGGACCGCCAGGAACGCCACGCCGCCGACCAGCCGGACCGTGGTCGCCCACCACGGGTCGGTCCGGTCCAGCGCCGGCTTCGCCAGCACGATCCCGAACGCCATGATCACGACCGCGGCCACGCCCAGCAGGATCCCCGTCCACGCGTCCCGCCGGTCGTGGGCGCGCGTCGCCTCCTCCGGGCGCCAGGACCCGATGACCGTGGCCGCGCCCATCAGCGCGACGGCGACCGGCAGCATGGGCCCGAGGGGCTCGCTCAGCAGGAGGAGCGACCAGAAGATGACCGACGGCGAGTAGAGCGAGTCGATGACCGCGAACCGCCCCGCGCCGATGCGGTTCAGGCTCGCGAAGAAGAGCGAGTCCGCGACCCCGATGCCGAGCGTGCCGCTCAGGAGGAGGATGCCCCAGTCCCCGGCGGTCGTGCCCGCGGGCACGTAGTCCACGCCGACCAGCGGCAGCGTGACGAGCATCATGGAGAGCCCGACCAGCCCCTTGAACAGGTTCAGCACGACGGGGGGGAAGTGGTCGCCGCTCTTGCGGAACAGGATGACCGCGAAGGCCCAGACCAGCGCGCACAGCGCCGAGCACGCCTCGCCGAAACCTGGGAACGCCTGGCCCAACCGCGGCCCCGCCCGAAGAGAAGCCGCGCGAGGATAGCACGGGCGCTGGCGGCCCCGCGGCCAATCCGTTCGCCTGTATAATCGCGGCCGATGGACGCCGCCTCCCTCCGCAGGATCCTCGATTCCCTCCCGGCCGCCCGCGTCGCGGTCGTCGGCGACGTGGGACTCGACACCTACTGGCTCGTGGATCCGTCCATCCGGGACCGCTCGGTCGAGACCGGGCTCCCGATCCGGCAGGTGGTCGCCGTGCGCTCCGCGCCGGGCGGGTCGGGGACGGTCCTGTGCAACGCCCGCGGGCTCGGGGTCGGCCGCGTGACCGCGATCGGCGCGGTCGGGACCGACGGCGCCGGCCGCGAGGCGGTCGCCCTGCTCGAGGCGGTCGGCATCGACGCGTGCCGCGTCGCCCGGCTCCCCGGGCGGATCACGCCCCAGTACGTGCGCCCGCTGGTCCGCGACGGCGAGGCGTGGCGCGAGGAGGAGCGGTTCGACCTGTTCCCGCGCGAGCCGCTCCCCGCGGACGCGGAGGCCGCCGTGGCCCGCGCCGTGGAGGAGACGGACGCGGACGTGCTGGTCGTGTCCGACTACGGGGAGGCCGGCAAGTCCGGCGTGGTCACGCCCGCGGTCCGCGAGGCTGTCGGCCGGGTCGCGGCTCGAGGCACCCGCGTCGTCGCGTCGTCCCGGCTGAACCTCGCGGCCTTCCGCGGCGCCGCGATCGCGGCGAACGAGGTCGAGGCCGCGCAGTTGCTGGGACCCGGCGCATGGCCGGGGAGCGACTCGCCGGACCTCGGCCCGCGCGCGTCCCGGCTGGCCGCCCTGCTCGGCGCGCCGGTCTTCGTCACGCTCGGACCGCGGGGGGTGATCGTGGCCGAGCCCGGGCGCTGGGAGAGGGTTCCCGCGCTCGTCGGGCCCGGCGAGGCGGACCCGGTCGGCGCGGGCGACGCGTTCCTCGCGGCCGTGGCCGGCGCCCTCGCCGTGCGCGCGACGCCGCGCGACGCGGCCCTGCTGGGCGTGCTGACCGCCTCGGTCACGGTCCTGACGATCGGGGCGACGGGCGTCGCGAGCCCGGACGCGGTCGAGGCCCTGTACGCGGACCACGCCCGCCGCCACCCCGGCGCGGGCCCGGCGGGCGTGGAGGTCGTGCCGTGAGCGACGACCGGCTGGACCGATCCCGCCTCCGCCTGCGACCGCTCGCGGAGCGCGCCCACCGGCACGACACGTCGGTCGTCATCGACCCCGCGATCGCGGCCGACCCCGAGCCGCTCGACCCGCGGCTCGCCTCCGCGATCGACGAAGCCGCGCGACGCGTGGTCGCGGCCCGCATGTCCGGCGCGGCGGTCGCCGTCGCGTTCGGCGCGCACGCGATCCGCAACGGGCTCGGGCTGGTCCTCGCGCGGCTCGCCGCGCGGGGCTTCGTCACGCACCTCGCAACGAACGGCGCGGGCGCGATCCACGACTGGGAGCTGGCGTTCGCGGGCGCGACCGGCGAGGACGTGGCCGCGAACCTCGCGGACGGCACGTTCGGGCTGTGGGAGGAGACCGGCCGGGCCCACGCGCTCGCCCTGGCCGCGGGCGCATTCGACGGCCTCGGCTACGGGGCGTCGATCGGCCGGCTGGTCGCCGGGGACGGCGTGGTCCTGCCCGACCGCGCGGCGCTGGACGCGGCCGTGCGAGCGGGGGGGGAGCGCGCCGCGGCCGCGGCCGACCTCGCCGACGTGATGGACCGGCTCGGCGCCGCTCCCGGCCCGGTCCGCGTCGCCCATCCCTTCCGCGACCGGAGCCTGTTCGCGGCCGCGTGGACCGCGGGCGTCCCGCTGACCGTTCACCCGGGCGTCGGCTACGACATCGTGCACGGCCACCCGGGGATGTCCGGGGGCGCGCTCGGCCGGACCGCGCACCGCGACTTCCTCGCGTTCGCCGCGAGCCTGGAAGGGCTGCCGGGCGGCGCGTACCTGAGCGTGGGCAGCGCCGTGATGAGCCCGATGGTCTTCGAGAAGGCGCTCGCCATGGTCCAGAACGTGCGGCGGTCCGCTGGCCTTCCGCCGGTTGCCGGCCACCTGATCGCGGTGAACGACCTGGCCCCGGCCGAGGAGTGGCCCGCCGGCGAGCCGGGGGCTGACAACCCGGCGTACTACCTGCGTTTCCTGAAGACGTTCAGCCGGGCGGGCGGGGACCTGGTCTATGTCCAGCTCGACAACCGGCGATTCCTGGTTCGCCTGCTCCTGGCGGTCGAGCGCCTCGCGGCGGGGGGGTAGTCGTGGGGCGCGACGGCGTCACCGTGATCGTGCCCGCGCTCGACGAGGAGTGCGACCTCGAGTCCGCGGTCCGGACCGCGCTGGACGTGGCCCCGCGCCACGCGTCCACGGTCGAGGTGCTCGTGTTCGACGACGGCAGCCGGGACGGCACCGGCGCGATCGCGGACCGCCTCGCCGCGGCCGACCCGCGCGTGCGCGCGATCCACCACGACCGGCCGATGGGCCCCGGCGCGGTCTTTCTCCGCGGCGTCGCGGCGGCGCGCACCAGCCACGTGATCGTGGTCCAGGGCAAGGACGACACGCCGGCGGAGGCTCTCGACGCGATCCTCGGGCGCCGCGGCCGAGCCGACGCGATCGTCCCGTACACGCTCAACTCCGGGGACCGGCCGCTCGTCCGGCGCGCGCTGTCGGCCGCCTTCGTCGCGGCGCTGAACGCCGCCACGGGGCTGCGCCTGCGCTACTACAACCACTCGGTCCTGCACCGGACCGACCTCGTCCGCACCGTGCCGGTCCGGACGTCGAGCTACGCGTACCAGGCGGAGGTGCTGATCGACCTGCTCCGCCGCGGCTGCTCGTACGAGGAGGTCGGCGTGACCGACCGGTTCGATCCGGGCCGTCGCACCCGCGCGTTCCGGCCGGCGAACGTGATCGGCGTCGCGGGCTTCGTGGCGGGGGTCGCGTGGCGGTCGATCAACGCGCCGGGACGGCCCGCCTGATGCGCTCGGAGAAGGCCGCCAGCCCCGCCTCGCCGGCGGGCGACCATTCGGGGAAGCGCGAGTCGCCTCCGGCCGGGAACGGCCCGGGCCGGGTCTCCAGGAGCATCACCGGGTCGGTCAGCGGGACGACCGCGTGGATCCGGCCCGGGTCCACCCGGAGGTCGCGGTCGGGACACACCTCGGCGACCCCATCGATCGCGCCCGACCGGTCCAGGAAGGCCACAACGGCGCGCCCGCCAACGAGCCGGAACGACTCGTATTTCGCCTCGTGCAGGTGAGGCCGCGACGCGGACCGGAGCCAGAGCAGCATCTCGTGGACCGGGTCGGCGTCGGAGTCGTGGAGCAGGACGCGCGCGCGGTCCGCGCCGGCTGCGCGGGCCTCCGCGTCGAGCCGGTCCGCGAGGGCCGCGGTGACGACGCGCGGCACGCCCGGGGCGGGCCGGAAGGTGAGGCTCGCGGCGGCCGGGACGCGGACGAGCGGTGGTTCGCACGGGGGCTGCGACACGGGGGCCTCCCGGGGAAGTATACTCTTCCGGGCCCCGGGTGCAGGGGGCAGGTGCGGGCTCGGGTTCGGGGACGGGAAAGGCGGGCGAGAGGGGCGCGTTGGACGAGGGGTTCGACGGTCACGGGCTGGCGTACCACCCGGAGCGGGTGGCTGGGTGGCTGGCGACGCGCACCACGACCGGGCCGATCTACACCGAGGTCGAGCTGTGGCCGGCGTGTACCTGCCGGTGCTCGTTCTGCGGGGTGGATCACCTCGTCGGGTCGCACTCGGACCGGCTGGACGCCGCGCAGTGGCGGCGCGTCCTCGACGACCTCGCGGACGCGGGCAACCGGTCGGTGATGTTCGCGGGCCACGGCGAGTCCCTGCTGCACCCCGACGCGGCCGCGGTCATCGGCCACGCGTCCGGGCGAATGAGGACGTCCGTCACGACCAACGGCCTGGCGTTCGAGGCTGCGGGCGCGGAGCTGATCGATCTGCTCGCCTGGATCCGCTTCTCGATCAACGCAGGCGACGCGGCGACGTACGCGGCCGTCCACGGAACCGCTCCCGACCGGTTCGAGGTCGCGGTGCGCGCGGTCGCGGCGGCCGCGAAACGGAAGCGGCGCCATGGCTTGTCCGTGGTGGTCGGGGTCCAGCTCGTGCTTCTCGACGAGAACCTGGCGGGCGCGGTCGCGCTGGCCCGGATCGCGCGCGACGCCGGGGCGGACTACTTCAGCGTGAAGCCGTACTCGCAGCACCCGCGCTCGGGCAACCGCCTGTCGCCGGACTACTCGGGCGCGGCGGCCCTCGAGCGCCAGCTGGCGCCGCTCTCGACCGACCGGTTCCGCGTTGTGTTCCGCGCGGGCACGTTCGCGCGTCTCGGGGCGCCGCGGCCGTACTCGACGTGCCTCGCAACGCCGTTCATGTCGTTCGTGGACGCGCGCGGCGACGTGTGGGGCTGCCCGGTGTTCGCTGGCGACCCTGCCTTCCGGGTCGGGAACGCGGTCGCGACGCGGTTCCCCGACCTGTGGAGCGGGCCCGGGCGCGCCGCGGTGCAGGCGCGGGTCGAGTCGCTGGACGCGACCGCGTGCCGCGAGGCCTGCCGGCTGGATCCGAGCAACCGGTATCTTGCGAGGCTGCTGGACGCGCGGCCGGAGGATGCGTTCCTGTGAGCCTGAGACCCGAGACCCGCACCTCTCGCGACCTGGCCGCGCGCGTCCGCGCGGACGTGGTCCGGATGCACCGGCGGGGCAGCAACGTGGGCTCGGCCATGTCCGCGGCGGACGTGCTGGCCGTGCTGTACGCGGGCGCGCTCCGGCTGCCCGGGACGACCGACCCCTCCCGCGATCGGCTCGTGCTGTCCAAGGGGCACGCCGCGGCCGCGCTGTACGCGGCCCTCGCGCGGACCGGGGTGATCGACCCCGCGCTGCTCGACGACTTCCTGGCCGACGGCAGCCCGCTGACCGGCCACCCTCCGCACGGGACCGTGCCCGGGATCGACGTCGCGACCGGGTCGCTCGGGCAGGGGCTCGCGATCGCGGCGGGCATGGCCTGGGCCGCGCGCACTGACGGCCGCGGGGCGCGCGCCTTCGTCGTCCTCGGCGACGGCGAGTGCCAGGAGGGGAGCGTCTGGGAGGCGGCCGCGCTGGCGTCGCGGCTGCGCCTGGACAACCTGGTCGCGATCGTGGACGCGAACGGTCTCCAGGGGTACGACCGGGTCGCGGACGTCGACGGCGGGCTCGCGCTCGCGCCGCGCTTCGAGGCGTTCGGGTGGGCGGCGCGCGAGACGGACGGGCACGACCACGACGCGCTGCGGGCCGTGCTCGAACAGGTCCCGTTCGCGCCCGGGCGGCCGTCGGCGATCATCGCGCGCACCGTGAAGGGCAGGGGGGTCCGCGACATGGAGGACCGCCTCGGGTGGCACTACTTCAACGTGTCCGAGGCCGACCTGCCACGGTTCATCGCGGAGATCGATGGGTGGGTTACCCCCCCCGCGCGCCCGTCCGATCCGTCTTCCGGCGGGCCGAGGCGGAGGCAACGCCGAGGCCCGAGGGCGCGCGCGGGGCGGGGCCCGACCGGCCCGCTGTGTGGGGGGGGGGAGCCATGAGGGCCGCGTTCCTCGACGCCCTGACCGAGCGCATGGAGCGCGAGCCGGACCTGTTCGTGCTCACCGCGGACACCGGGTTCCACGTGTTCGACGACTTCCGCGTGCGGTTCGCGCCGCGCTTCCTGAACGTGGGGATCGCCGAGGCCACGATGATCGGGGTCGCGGCGGGACTCGCGCTGGAGGGCCGCAAGGTGGTCACGTACGGGATCGCGCCTTTCGTGACCTTCCGCTGCCACGAGCAGGTCCGCGACTGCCTGTGCCACCCCCGCCTTCCGGTCACGATCGTGGGCGTGGGCGCGGGGCTCGCCTACGGCCCCGCGGGCATGACGCACCACGCGATCGAGGACGTGGCCGTGATGGCCGCGCTGCCCGGGATGACCGTGGTGTGCCCCGGCGACCCGGTCGAGACGCGCCACGCCGTGCTCGGGCTCGCCGGCGTGCGCGGGCCCGCGTACCTGCGCCTGGGCAGGTCCGGGGAGACTCCGGTGCATGCGGGGCCGCTGCCGTCGTTCGCGATCGGCCGGGCGGTGGACGTGGCCGACGGCGGGGACGTCGCGATCCTGGCGACCGGCACGATGCTCGCGACCGCGGTCGATGCGGCGCGGCTGCTCGCGGCGCGCGGCATCGAGGCCGAGGTGGTCGGCTTCCCGACCGTGAAGCCGCTCGACCTCGACCGGCTGGACCGCGTCGCGGCCCGGCACCGCGCCGTCGCGACGCTGGAGGAGCACGTGGCGTCCGGCGGGTTCGGCGCCGCGGTGGCCGTGCGCCTCGCGGGCGCGGGCTGGGGGGGGACGCTCCGGGTGTTCGCGATCCCGGACGAGTACGCGACGCACGCGGGGAGCCGCGAGCACCTGCTGGCCGGGTACGGCCTGTCCGCCGAGGCGGTCGCGGCGTCGCTTCGCGACATCGTGCGCGGGCGCCCCCTGCGCGCCCGTCCCGGTCGTCCCGGGGCGGGCCGCGCCGGAGGCAGCGGCGCGGTCCGGGGGCGCGCGGGGGCGACCCGTCCCGGAGGCCCCCGATGAAAGGGATCTACTCCTCGCTCAAGGCGTTCCGCTTCCCGGACCGGCTCGCCGCGATCGCGGAGGGCCGGCTGCCCCCCCCGATCCACGTGCGGCTGAAGCCGACCAACCGCTGCGGCCACCGGTGCTCCTACTGCTGCTTCCGCACGCCCGGGCTGCCGATGGGCGCGGCCATGGACGAGCGCGACGAGATCCCGGAGCCGAAGCTCCTGGAGATAGCGGACGACCTCGCGTCGATGGGGGTGGCCGCGGTCACGCTGTCCGGCGGCGGCGATCCGCTCTGCCACCCGGCGGTCCTGCCGCTCGCGGAGCGGCTGCTCTCGGGCGGGGTCGCGCTCGCCGTGCTCACGAACGGCTCGCGGCTCGAAGGCCCGATCGCGACCGCGCTGGCGGCCCGCGCGTCGTGGGTCCGGGTCTCCATGGACGCGGCCACGCCTGGGACGTACGCCGCGATCCGAGGCGTTGCCCGCGGCGAGTTCGACCGGGTCTGCGCCAACGTCGCCGCGTTCGCCGCGATGCAGGGCCGCAAGGCCGCGATCGGATTGAACTACGTGGTCACGCGCGAGAACGCGGCCGAGGCCGGGGCGTTCGTCGCGCTCGCGCGCGGCCTCGGCGCGGCGCACGTGAAGCTGTCCGCCGCCGTGGTTTCCAGGGATCCGGCGGAGAACGCCGCGTACCAGGCGCCTTTCTTCGAGGACGTGAAGCGCGCGGTCGCGGAGGCCCGGGCGCGGTCCGGGACGGACGGCTTCCGGGTCGCGGACAAGGTCCACGCGCCGGACTCGGCCGAGGAGGGCTTCCGGCGCGGGTACGCGACCTGCCCGACCGCGCGGCTGCTGACCGTGATCGCGGCGGACGCCTCGGTCTACTCCTGCCAGGACAAGGCGTACGAGCCGGACGGGTGCCTCGGGTCGATCCGGGACCGCCGGTTCGCGGACTTCTGGCTGGGGGGGGATGCGGCGCGCGCGCTGGACGCGCTCCGGCCGGACAGGGTCTGCGGCCACCACTGCGTGGCGCACGGCAAGAACCTGGTGCTGCTGGAATACCTGGGGCTCGACGGGGATCACGCCCCGTTCGTCTGAGGTGGCAGTGGCCCGGATCGACTTCGTCTCGGACCTGCACCGGCGCACCGGGCGCGACTACCGCGAGCGCGTCGTGCGCGGGGACAAGGCCGAGTGCGCCGAGGTCGCGAAGCGGTTCGGGCCGGAATACTGGGACGGGGACCGGCGGTACGGCTACGGGGGGTACAGGTACGACGGCCGCTGGGCCCCGGTCGCGCGGCGGATCGCGGACCACTACGGGCTGGGGTCCGGGTCGCGCGTGCTCGACGTGGGCTGCGGCAAGGCGCACCTCGTCCACGAGCTGACGCTGGCCGTGCCGGGACTCGACGCGTGGGGGATCGACGTGTCCGACCACGCGCTCGCCGACGCGCCCGAGCCGATCCGGCCGCGCCTGGTCCGCGGGTCCGCGACGAGCCTGCCGTTCCCGGACGCGTCCTTCGACCTGGTCCTGTCGCTGAACGTGCTGCACAACCTGTACGTGGACGACCTGTTCGCCGCCCTGGCCGAGATCGGACGCGTCGGCCGGCGAGACGCCTACGTGGTCGTCGAGTCCTGGCGGAACGAGCGCGAGAAGGCGAACCTGCTCGACTGGCAGCTCACGTGCGAGTGCTTCTTCACGCCGCGCGAGTGGGAGTGGGTGTTCGCCCGCGCGGGCTACCGGGGCGACCATTCCTTCGTCTTCTTCGAGTGATTGCGGGCTACACTAGGGGCAATGGACCGGACCGACAAGGTGCTCGCCCTGGACGCGCTCGCGGAGGCAGCGGAGGCGCATCGCCGTGCCGGTCGGCGCGTGGTGCTCTGTCACGGCGTGTTCGACCTGCTGCACGTCGGCCACGTGAAGCACCTCCAGGCCGCGCGCCGGCACGGGGACGTGCTGGCCGTGACGGTGACCCCGGACCGCTTCGTCGCGAAGGGGCCCGGCCGGCCCGCCTTCTCGGAGCGGCACCGGATCGAGGCGCTTGCCGCGCTGGAGGCCGTGGACCACGTCGCCCTGAACCTCTGGCCGACCGCGGTCGAGACGCTCCGGCGGATCCGGCCCCACGTCTATGCGAAGGGCGAGGTCCCGGCGCCGGGACCGCGCGACCACTCGGACGCCTGGGAGCGCGAGCGCGCGACCGCTGCCGAGGTCGGCTGCGACGTGGTGCTGACGCGCGAGGAGACGTACAGCGCGTCCGCCCTGCTGAACCGGCACATGGGCCGCATCGACGAGGCCCTGTCCGCGTTCCTGGCCGACGTCGCCGGGCGGACCGACCTGTCCGCCCTGGTCGCGACGCTCCGGGGCGTGGCCGGACGGCGCGTCACCGTGACCGGCGCCGCGACCGTGCGCGAGACCGTCTCGTGCGAGGTCGTGTCCGTCGACGCGGGCGGTCCCGCCCTCCGCGTCCGTCCGGTCCGGGAGCACCGGCAGCCCGGCGGCGTCGCGGGTGTTGCGGCGGCGCTCGCGGCGCTCGGGCTTGACGTCGTCTGTCCTTCCGGACCGGAGGTTGCGGCGGATCGCCGGTACGTGGACGCGGCGACCGGGCGGCTGCTGCTCCGGGTGTCCGGCGGCGCAGTCGGCGGGCGCGTGACCGCGAATTTCGGCGGCGGGCTCGTGCTGGTCGCGGAGGGGGACGAGCGACCGGAGGTGAGGGACGAGGCCGCGGGCTGGCGCGCCCTGACCCTGCCGGGCGGTCCCGTCGAGGTGCTCCTGCCCGACGGCCGCGTCGCGACCGTGCCGATCCGCGCCTCCCAGCCGGACCTGGAGTCGTTCGCGGCCGGGGTCGCGCTGGCCTGCCGGGCGGGCCTCGACCCGGTCGTCTCGGCCTTCGTCGGCGCGATGGCGCGCGAGGCCGCCGCCGCGGACCCGGGGGCCGCGCCGTCCGCGACCGGCCTGTTCCGCGCGATCTCGTCGATCGTGGCGTGACGACGTATGTCCGCCGGGGCGCGGCGTCAGCGCGACGGGATCACGACCTCGAGCAGCTTCGACAGGTCCACGTGCTCGCGGCCGTCCACGTCCTCGTAGTAGCGGGCGAGCGCGAAGCCGCCGCGGCGTCCCGCGAACACGACCGGGCTCGCGCTGTCCGGGATGTCCGTCCGCTCCACTTCCAGGAACACGGCGAGGTCGTCCCCTGTCCTGACGAAGCGGTAGTAGTGGCCCGCGGCCGACGCCTTCGGCACGCGGCCGCGGAGGAAGAGCGTCGGGTCCGCGCGGGTGGTCCGAAGCACGCGGCCGTTCTCGGTCCACGAGCCGCGGTACTCCACGCCGAGCGGCTCGAACACGAGGTTGACCCATTCGTTCCCGATCCCCCCCGGCGAGCCCGGCTCCAGGAACGCCCCGAGGTCGTTCAGGATCATGACCTTCCGCCCGGCCTCCATGTTGGCCCGGAGCCACAGCAGGTAGCCCCTGGCCCCCGGCAGCGTGGCGTCGCAGAGGGCGGTGACGATCGCGCGCGACCGCGCCGTCTCATCGTCGTCCGGCGTGCCGTCCCGCAGGTCGCGGATGGCCAGGGTCAGGCCGCGGGCGGCGAGCGCCTTGCGCACCCGCTCGCCGAGGATCTCCTTCCGCGCGCGGCGTCCCGCGGCCTCCCACCCCTGCGCGTCGCCTCCGTCGTAGAGGCCGAGCACCTGCGTGGCCGCGGGGTCGAGAGGCGGCACCGTCGGCAGCGGCTCGCCGACCACGCACATCGGGCTCGCGACGCCGGCGTGCGCGCACGATCCTGCCGGGTCGGTCGCGGCCCGGGAGGCCCACTCGGCGCGGCAGCCGACCGAATCGCCCTTCGTGTCCCCGGCGCGGCCGAGCGCCCAGCCCTCGCGGCGGCACCGCTCCAGGCACTTCTCCTCCGACGCGTACTGCGCGAAGAGCCCGGTGCAGCCTGCGGCGACGGTACGGCAGTAGGCGGCGTAGCTCGGCCGTGCATCCGCCGGGTTCGGTTGTCGCGCGGGGGCAATCCGCGGCAGGCCTGCCGGCGGGCCGGACGGCTCCGGCCGCAGCACGGCGCCGCCCGGCAGGCACGAGAGCAGGGCACCGGCCAGCGCGGTCGCAATCGGCGCGCGAGCGTGCTTCGACATGCGCCTACCCTCCGAACGGGAAGGGTAGCGCGTCGCCGGTCGCGCGTCCATCCCGCCGGGCGGGTGGGTGCATCCGCGAACGGATTGTGGGTGGCTAGCGGCCGGGGGCGGGCCGTCCGGGGCCCCTGCCGGGGCGTTTCACCAGGGAGGCGGGCACCGCGCGTTCCCTTGCGGCTTGGGGCTTCGCGCGGCGGCCGCCGTCAAGCCCCCGGCAGGGGCCCCTGCGATACGCCACGACGTGTCCAGCAAGGGGTATGTGACTCCCGGCCCGCCCTCCGGCCGCCCTCGCGAAACCCATCCGCGGATGCGCCCGGGCGGGTGGCGCCGGCGATCACGGTGCTTCCGGCATCCTCCCCCCGTCCTGGCGGTCGATCTCGCGCAGCGCCAAGGCCACCCTGGCGAGGTCCTCGTCCGGCTGGTCCGGGCCGCTCGGCAGCACGATCCCGTGGTCCGCGAAGAAGCGGGATCGGGGCAGCGGCGCCGGGCAGCGCAGGTGGGCGCAGTCGCACAGGGCCGGCGGGTACGGCTTCGCCTCGATGCCGCGCGCGGCGAGCCCCGCGATCACGCGGTCCCGGTCCGCCGCGATCGCCTCGACCCAGAGCGGAAGCTCGCCCGCGGCCTCGTCCACGTCGAACAGGCGCAGCCTGCGGAGATCCGAGAAGGCCTCGCGGCAGGTCCGGTGCACACGGCGGAGCGATGCCGTCCGGGCGTCGATCCCGTCCATCCGCGCGACCCCGAGGGCCGAGAGCACGTCGGTCGGCCGGAGGTTGAACCCCTCGTGGTCGAAGCGGTTCCCGGCCGGCGATTCGGCGCCCTGGTTCCGGTAGCGGCGGGTCGCGGCAAGCACGGCGGGGTCGCGCGCGGCGATGATCCCCCCCTCCCCGGGCGCGAGCAGCCG
>VGRB01000038.1 GCA_016875475.1 Deltaproteobacteria bacterium | reverse complement strand
GACGACGGCCGCGACTGCCCGCGCTACACGGCGATGTGCTTCACCGGCGTGCGCATCCTCCCGTCGCCGTTCAGGATCCGGCACCGGCTGCGCACGGTCGGACTCCGGCCGATCTCGAACGTCGTCGATCTGACCAACTACGTCATGGTCGCGATCGGGGAGCCCACGCACGCCTTCGACCGGCGCCAGATCGGGGGGGACACGATCCGCGTGCGGCGCGCCCGACCCGGCGAGCGCATGCGGACGCTCGACGGCGCCGACCACGAGCTGACCGCCGAGGACCTGCTGATCGCGGACGCGAACCGCGGCGTGGCCCTGGCCGGCGTGATGGGCGGCGAGAACAGCGAGATCCTGCCCGACACCGCCGAGATGGTGCTGGAGGCCGCGACGTTCCACCCGGGGCGCATCCGGCGCACGGCCGTCCGCCACGGCATCCGGACCGACTCGTCCGCGCGTGGGGAGAAGAGCCTGGACCCGGCGTTCTGCCCGCGGGCCGTGTCGATGTTCGCGTCGATGCTGCCTTCGGTCAGCCCCGGCGCTCGGCCGTCGTCGCGCGTCTACGACGTCGCGGTCGAGCGCAAGCCGCTGCACGTGGCCCTGCACCCCGCGTACGTGTCGCGCCGGCTCGGCATCGAGGTGCCCCCTGGGCGCACGGCCGGGATCCTGTCGAGCCTCGGGTTCGCGATCGCGGAGCAGCCCGACGGCGCGTTCGACGTGACCGTGCCCTCGTGGCGCGCCACGCGCGACGTGTCGATCCCGGAGGACCTCGTCGAGGAGGTCGGCCGGGTCATCGGGTACGACCAGGTGCCGCCCGCCGGCCCGCTGGTCGCCGTGACGCTGGTCCCGCGCCACCCGCCGCGCGCGCTCGCCGGCCGGGTCAGGCGCGTGCTGTCGCTGTCGTGCGGCCTGGACGAGGTCCGGACCTACTCGTTCGACAGCGAGCCGCTGCTGCGGAAGATCGGCCTCGCCGCGGGTCCGGTGCGACTGAGGAACCCGATCTCGGCCGACATGACCACGCTCCGGACCGCGCTGGCGACCGGCCTGCTCGGCGCGATGGAGCGGAACGCGACTCGGTACGCGGACTTCGGGATCTTCGAGGTCGGCCGCGTGTTCCAGGGCGAGCACGACGCGGACGGCGTGCCGGTGCAGCCGCAGCGGGTCGCGATCCTGCTGTACGACCGCGCCGCGAAGAGCGCGGAGGGCGCCGAGGCCCTGATGCGCCGCCTCCGTGGGGTACTCGATCACCTGCTCGATCGTCTCGACCGCGGCCGACCCGACCTCTCCGAGGAAGGCATGGGGCCGCACGCGGGGCTGCCGTGGGTCGCGGCGGGCGGGTCCGCCGCGGTGAACGTGGCCGGCGCCGCACAGGGCTACGTCACGCGCGTCCATCCGGCCGTCATGAAGGCCCTCGACTGCGCGGGCGTCGCCGTGGTCGCGGAGATCGACCTCGGCGCGCTGCTCGCGGCCCCGGAGGCGGCGCGCACCTGGGCGCCCGTGCCCCGCTTCCCGTCGATCCAGGCGGACGTCTCGTTCGTCGCGGACCAGCGGCTGAAGGCGGGCGACCTCGACCGCATTGTCCGGGCGAACGCGGGCGACCTGCTCGCGGGCGTCGATCTGGTGGCGGTCTACTCCGGCGCGCCGATCCCGGAGGGCAGCCGCAGCCTCTCGTTCCGCATGACGTTCCTCGCGCCGGACCGCACGCTGTCCGACGCCGAGGTCAAGGCCGCGGTGGACCGGGTGGTCGCCGCCGCGCGCGACGCGGGCGCCACCATCCGCGAGTAGGCCGATGCCCCCCAGCGAATTCGCCGAAGTCCTGTTCGTCAGCAAGCCGCTCGCCCCGCCGTGGGACGACTCGGGCAAGCTGCTGCCGTACTCGATCGCGCGCCGGCTGCAAGGCGTCAGGGTCGCCGTGATGACGCCGCGCGGGGCGGACCCGGGAATCCCGGGCGCGGTCCGCGAGGAGGTCTATGGCCGCCCGTCCTCGTTCTCGGTGCCGGGCCGCGACAAGGTGCGCGTGCTCTGGCGGCTGCTCGCGCGCGAGACGCCGCCGGTCGTGCACTTCTTCTTCTCGCCGAACCCGGCCACCTGCTTCGCCGCGCGCCTGTTCCGGCGGGCGCGGCCGCACGCGAGGGTCGTGCAGACGGTGATGAGCCTGCCCGACAACCCGCGGGACCTCGCGGCGGGCCTGTTCGCGGACGTGGTCGTGACGTGGTCGCGCGTCGCGGCGGACCTCGCGAGCCGGGCCGCGGCCGGGCGCCCCGGGGGCGTCCGGGTGGTCCACGTGCCGCCGGGGATCGAGCCGCTCGCGCCGATGTCACCGGACGAGCGCCGCGCGGTCCGGATCGCGCTCGGCCTGCCGCCGGACCGGCCCCTGGTCCTGTTCGCGGGCGACCTCGAGTTCTCGAGCGCCGCGATGCAGGTGGCGGCGGCGGCACACGCGGTGGTGCGGCGCGTCCCCGCGGTCTTCGTGTTCGCGTGCCGCCCGAAGACGCCGGCGGCGCGGCTCGTCGCCGAGGACCTGTCGAAGGCGCTCGGCGACCTCCGCGAGCGCGGCCACGCGTTCGTCATGGGCCGCGTGGAGCGGTTCCACGACCTCGTGCGCGCCGCGGACTGCCAGGTGCTGCCCGCGGACACGACGTACGCGAAGACCGACATCCCCCTGGTCGTGCTGGAGGGGCTGTCCGCGGGCGTCCCCGCCATCGTGGGGCAGGGGACGCCGATGGACGAGCTGATCGAGGCCGGGGCGGCCGTGGGCGTGCCGCCGCTGGTGCCGTCCGCGATCGCCGACGCCCTGGAAGGGCTGCTCCTGCGCCGCGGCGCGCCGTCCTTCGGGGCGGCGGGTCGCGCCTTCGTGCTGTCCCGCCACACGGCCGAGGCCATGGCGACCGCGCACGCCGAGATATATCGCGATCTCCTGAGGTTGTGACGTGGACCCGCGCGACTACTACGACCGCATGTCCGAAGGCTACGAGCGCGAGCGCCATCGCGGCTACCACCGGTACCTCGACGACGCCGAGGTCGGTTGCGTCGCGGACCTCGCGAGGGGCGCGGCGGTCCTGGAGGTCGGGTGCGGGACCGGACTGATCCTGGAGCGACTGGCCCCTATCGCCTCGCGGGTCGCGGGCGTGGACCTGTCCGAGGGCATGCTGTCGAGGGCGCGGGCTCGCGGCTTCGCCGTCGAGCAGGCCGACGCCGCGCGGCTGCCGTACCCGGACGCGTCGTTCGACCTCGCCGTGTGCTTCAAGGTGATCCCGCACGTGCCCGCGGCGCGCGAGGCGGTCGCCGAGATGGCGCGGGTCGTCCGGCCGGGGGGGGCGGTCGCGTTCGAGGTCTACAACCGCGCGAGCCTGCGGCGGCTGGTCAAGCGCCTGAAGTCCCCGACCGCGATCGCGGCGGGCGTGGACGACACCGACGTCTATACGAGGTACGACTCGCTGGCATCGGCGGCCGGGCTCCTGCCGCCGTCGCTGCGGCTCGAGCGGGTCCACGGGATCCGGATCGCCATCCCGGCCGCCGCGCTGATGCGCCTGCCGATCGTCGGCCCCGCGCTCGCGTGGCAGGACCGGCTCCTCGGACGCACGCCGCTCAGGCGTCTCGCGGGCTTCCTCGTGCTCGTGGCGCGACGGCGCTGACCCTGACTGGTATCATTGCCGGGGTGCCCGGCTCCGGAGTGCACGGCCTGGGTGCGCCCGGGCTCCGGGTCCGCGGCCCGGGGAGTTTCCGCTTGGATGCGCGTCCCACCGAGACCGGCTCGTTCGAGGCGCAGGTCGAGGCCGCCGCCCGCCTGCTCGCCATGCCGGCGCGCTGCAGCGGCGAGACGGCGCTCTGCGTCGAGGACGTGGTGTCGCTCGACCGGCCCGGCTGGAGCGTGCGGCTCGGCGGGACGGCCGTCGAGTCGATCTGGCTCATGATCGAGCCGGTCGCCCAGGCGGGCAAGGCGTTCCGGCGCACCCCGCACCTCGCCGTCAGCTACCGCGCGGAGCCGTGCGACGACCGCACCGCCGCCGCGCTGGCCGACCGGGTGGCGAAGCGGCTCGCCAGGGCGACCTTTGAGCAGGTGGACGCCTGGCTCGCGTCGCACCGTCCCCCGGTTTCGGCCGGCGCCGGGGTGCCGCGGTCGGGCCAGCCGGGGCTGACGTGTCCCGGCCTGAACGTCGCGTGGAACCACCCGCGCGCGTGGAGCCGGTTCTTCGCGGACGAGGAGTTCGCCCCGGCGCGCGACGGCCTCGTCAACCTGCTCGGGTCCAGCCTGCGCATCGAGCACGGCGACATGGAGTGCCAGTTCGTGTCGCCGCGCGGCTTCACGGCGCGGCCCTGGTTCGCGTTCGACGCGGGCCGCCGCCGGTGCAGGAAATGGGGCCACGAGCGCGCCGTGGTCCGCCGCGACGTACCGGGGCGGCCCGCGCCGGTCATCGAGAGCGACCCCGCGGACGAGGCCGAGGAGGCGCGGCTGCACGCGAGCTGGCGGCCGTACCTGTCCACGAACATCCTCGACGTGGACGTGATCGAGGGCTCGACCCCCCTTCTGGAGGACCTGCTCGCCACGGTGCGCCGCCGCGTGTCGCCGGACGTCCTGATGGTGAACTGCACCTGCGTCCCGCAGATGGTGGGCGACGACGTGCTGCACGCGGTCGAGCGGGAGCGCGCGGAGTCCGCGTACCCGATCCTCTACAAGGACCAGCGGACCGGCGTGGACCCGTACGAGCGGAACGTCCGCATGATGCGGGCGGCCTTCGCCGCCGCGCCGCCGCTGCCGCGAGACCCGGCCGCGGTGAACCTCGTCGGGTTCACGGCCGGGAAGGACCGCGACGAGATCGTGGCGCTGCTCGAGGCGCTCGGGATCCGCGTGAACGCGGTAATGATCCCGGACCTCGCCCAGGCGCAGGCGGACGAGTGGCTCCGCGCGCCGGTCCAGGTGATGTACCCGAACCCCGAGTGGCAGGGGTTCTACGGGGCGCTGTTCGACGGGATCGACATCCGGCGCATCTCGCCGCCCGCGCCGTTCGGGCCGGAGGCGTCGCGCGAGTGGCTCCGTGCCGTCGCCCGCGCGCTCGGGCGCGAGGACCTCCTGCCCGTGATCGACCGCGACGCCGCGGACTGGGAGGTGCGCGAATGGGCCCCGCGCGTCGAGCGCGCCCGTCGCCACCGGCTCGGCATCGTGTGCGAGCGCCAGCGGCTCGGCCGCCTGGAGTTCCCGGGGTCGTGGGGGTTCAGGCTCGTGCCGGTGCTCCGTGAGATGGGCTTCGGGCTGTCCCTCGCCGTCGTGCCGGACCCGGGCGCGGCGGCCTCGGAGCTGGAGTCGGCACGGGAACGCTGGACGTCCGAGGGTCTCGCGGCCGCGGTGGTGCAGGACGAGGCGGCGCTGGCCGCGTGGCTTTCGGACCCGGCGATCGAGGCGGTCTTCAGCGACTACTTCTTCGACGAGCGGCTCGTGCGCACGGGGCACGCGCCGTTCTCGCTGCGGCTGTTCGAGAAGGGGCGCCAGGGCGCGGCCCGCACGCTGGACAGGCTGCTGGATCGCTGTACGATCGGGTGCTTCCGCGCCGGGCGGGCGCCGGGTGCGGTCGCGCCGGGGGCGCGGATGAGCGTCACGTCGTATCCGGAGGCGGCATGGACCCGGAGCTGAACCGCTTCACGCTCCGGTGCTCCTTCCCCTACCTGCACGGGGTGTATCTCGCGGTCAACGCGCTCCCGCGCTCGGCCCTGCTCGTGGACGGGCCGGTCTGCGCGTTCACGAAGGCCGAGCAGGTGTTCGGCACGCACGACATGCAGTCCGACCTGCTGTCGTCCACGTCGCGCCACCGGATCGTGCACACGCGGCTCCACCCGGACAACCTCGTGGACGGCAACCGCGACGCGTTCGTCGAGGCGTTGCGCGGGCTGGTCGAAGCCACCTTCGTCGAGGCGGTGCTCACCGCGCCGTTCCCGATGGCCGCGCTCGCCGGGAGCCCCCACGAGAACTGGTGCGCCCCCCTGGCCGCGACCTCCACGAAGCCGATCGTGCACGTGCCCGGGCTGTCGCTGACCGCGGACTGGTACCAGGGCTATGCCCAGACGCTGCTGGCGCTGGCGCGCCAGGTGCCGCTCCCGGCCGCGACGCCCGACCGCGACAAGGTCGCCATCGTCGGCTACTTCATGGACCGGAACGAGGAGGACCACCGGGGCAACGTGCGCGAGATGAGGCGGCTGCTCGCGGCCCTGGGACTCGACCTCGTGACCGTCTGGCTGGGGGGGGTGGGTGTCGCGGACCTGTCGCGGGTCGCGGAGGCCGGGACGATCCTCTCGTTCCCGCTCGGCCGTGCCGCGGCCGAGGCCGTTGCGGCCCGCACCGGGGCCGCCGTGGTCCGCTGCGAGCTGCCGTTCGGACCTGACGCGACCGCCCGCTGGCTGCGGCAGGTGGGCGCTGCGACGGGGCGCGCCGCGGAGGCCGAGCGCGTGGTCGCGGCAGGGCTGGCCGAGTGCGGCGAGCGCCTGCGCTGGCTCGTGCTGAAGCGGCTGGTTCACGGGCGGTGGGCGTTCGCGGGCGACCCCTGGCTGATGCCCGGCCTGTGCGAGATCGCGAGGTTCGTCGGCGCGCGCGTGCGGCTGCTGGTCCCCTGGACCGTCCGCGAGACCGACTTCGAGCGTCCGATCGAGTGGCCGTGCCCGGTCATGGCGGGGCTGCACACCGGGCGGCTGAAGGAGGTCCTGCGCGACGCCGCGCCCGACATCGACCTCGTGATCGGCAACTACCTGGTGGCCGAGGAGCACCTGATCCCGCGCGAGCTGGGCTACATGGAGTTCGGCTTCCCGGGCCTGCGGCACCACGCGATGCACGACGAGCCCTACCTCGGGTTCGCCGGGCTGATGTGCTTCGCGGGCCGGGTCGCCAACTGCTTCCAGGACCTGGACCTGGGGCCCGAGGCGATCGTGGGGATGGACGCGCTGTAGCCGCCCCCCCCCCGCGCGCTCGCCCACTTCGATTCCGGGCGGTCCGCGCCGGCGTCAACGGCGCGGACCGAGGGCGCGCGGGGGCGCTTCCTCCGGGTTCTGCACCACCCAGCCCCGCATCAGCGCCGCACGGAAATCGTGGGCGGACCGGGCCGGGGGCTCGCACCTCGAAGGGTCGCACACCCACGCGGTGCGGCCGCCCCCGATCGCGGTCTTCCCGGCGGCCACCGGGACCGAGGCGGCGGTCGCAGGGTCCGGTCCGGACGCGGAGGCCGGCGCCGGTGCGGGCACGACGGTCGCGTGGGGGGGATCAAGCTCGCGGAAGGCCGCGGCCAGCAGGCCGTCGTCCCCCGCGATCACCGCGACCCGGAAGGGCAGGGCGGCGGCGTCCAGCCACGAGGCCATGCCGAACGGCTGCCTGACCGCGGACGCGGCGCAGGAGGCCAGCGCGGCCCGCGCGTCCGCGACCCAGTCCGACCGCCCCGCGAGCACGCCCGCGAACGACAGGACGCGCGCGAACACGGCCGCTCCCGACGGCAGGGCGTTGTCCGCGGGCTCGGCCCGGCGGGGGAACGGCGCGACCGCATCATCCGCGGTGGAGTTGAAGCCCGCCGTGCGGTGCGCGAAACGGGCGCGGACCTCCTCGATCAGCCGGAAGACGCGGTCCAGGTGGACGGCGTCGCCGGTCGCGCGGTGCAGCCAGAGGAGCCCGTACGCGAGGTGCGCGTGGTCGTCGAGGGTGCCGGGGGCCGCGGGCCGGCCCTCGTAGGAGACGCGTGCCAGCCGGGAGTCGGCGAAGCGGTTCGCGGCCCACACGCGGTCGGCCGCGCGCGACGCCGCATCGAGGTAGCGAGACGCGCCGAGCACGAGACCGGCCTCCGCCAGCGCGGCGATCGCGAGACCCGCCCAGGACGTCACCTGCTTGCGGTCGGTCGCGGGAGCCGGGCGGCAGGCGCGCGCCGCGGCGAGGGCCGCGCGGTGCCGGACGAACAGGGTCGCGGCGCGATCGGGTGGGATGCCGAATCGCGCCGAGGCCTCTGCGGGCGGCGTGCGGCGCGTCAACACGCTCGCGCCGTCCACGTTGCCGTCCGGCGTCACGCCGAGGAGCCACTCGAGCGCATCGCCCTCGCCGCGACCGACCGCGTCCCGGACCTCCCCGACGCGCCACAGGTAGCAGGCGCCCTCGCGCGAGGCGCCGTCCGGGCCGGGGCTGTCCGCGTCGATCCCGGCGAACAGCGTGCCGTCGGGCCCCGCGAGGTCCCGCAGCACGAAATCGAGCGTGTCGCGCGCGACCTCCGCGAAGGCGGGCTCGCGCAGGGCCACGGACGCCTCGACGTAGAGGCGGGCGAGCAGGGCGTTGTCGCAGAGCATCTTCTCGAAGTGCGGGATGAGCCACGCCCGGTCGGTCGAGTAGCGGTGGAAGCCGCCGCCGACGTGGTCGCGGATCCCCCCCGTGGCCATCGCGTCCAGCGTGCGTCGCACCGCGCCGGCGCACGCGAGGTCGCCGGTAGCGCGGTACCGGTGGAGCGCGAAGTCCCAGACCGGCACCATCGGGAACTTCATGCGGCTCCGGACGCCGCCCCATTCGGGGTCCGTCGCCTCGACGATCGCGGCCGCGGCGGCGTCGATCTCGTCGCGGGAGGGGAGCGTCCCCTCGGCCGCGGCCCCCGAACGGTCGGTCGCGAGCGCATCCGCCACCCGGTCCGCGTGCGAGCGGAGGTCCGCCGCCCGGGTGCGGTACAGCGCGACGACGCGACCCGCTTGACCGCCGGACGGGCCCCACCCGTTCCTGCCCTCCACGGATCGCACCCTCGTCCGCGACCTCCTCGCGCGGTGCGTGCCGGGGACGTCGGAAGGTGGCCGCCGAATGGCTGCTGCCTTCATCGGGCTCGGGTTCGGGAACGGAAAGCGCCGAGCGGCAGGGGGCTAGCGCGCCAGGAGCACCCGGCATTTCGCGGTGCGGGCGACACCTTCGGCGACGCTGCCGAGGAGGAGGCTCTCGATGCGCGAGACGCCGGTGCTGGCGAGCACGATCATGTCCACTTCGTGCTCCTCGGCCCAGCGGACGATCTCCAGCTCCGGCGGGCCCTTCAGCACCACGGCCTCGTACTCGTCCACCCCGCGCAACGCCACGTCCGCGGCGAGCGCGTCGAGCCGCTCGATCGACTCCTCCTCCTCGCGCCGCGCCAGCGCGGGGTCCGGGAGGTTGGCGTAGTGCGGGCACAGCGGGCTGACGGGGGTGGGGTGGTTCACGACGTGGCAGAGGCTCAGGCGCGCGCCGCTCATGCGCGCCAGCTCGTCGCCGACCCGCAGCGCCGACACCGAGGCCGCCGAGAAGTCCAGGCAGACCATGACGTGCGCGTACCCCTTTCGCGGCTCGGGAGGGGGGGGCGCGGCGGTCTCGCCGGCGGCGATCACCACCTCGGTGCGGCCGTCCGCGAAGGTGACCTCGAACGTCGGGTCGCGGAACAGGAAGTCGCGGTGCGTCCTCGATCGGTTGTGGCCGCCGCCCATGTCCTCGTTGTTGCCGAACGCGACGTGCGCGGTGCGCGCGGCCTTCTCGTCCTCGAGCAGGTTGCCGGTGAGGCGGGCGCCCGGGTTCAGGCCCATCCCGAGCTCGCCGATCACGCGGGCGCTGTCGTCCACGGACAGGACCTGCTTCACGCGGTCCAGGAAGCCGGGGTCGGCGCACTGGACGTCCAGGATGCGGCCCTTCTCGACGACGATCCGCAGCGGCGCGGGGACCTGGCCGAGGTCGCCGACGGACCCGTCGCAGACGAGCACGCCGTCGGCCGCGTCCTCCACGGGCGCGCACCAGACCTCGCCCGCGGGGAGGTTGCCCCACCGGCCGTCCGGGATGTCGGCGTCGGTCTGGAACGGCCGGTCCTCGACGCCGAGCGTCAGGTCGGTGCCCCCGGGCGCGGTCACGCGGATCCGCGCCGCACCCTCGAACCGGCGGATCAGCTCGTGCGCCTTGACCGCCATCTGCACGTAGTCGACGCTCATCGGCCCGGACCGCAGCATGTCCGTCGTGATCCCCGGCCCGTGGCCGAGCCGGCGCACCACCCGCGTCAGGGCCCGGATGAGCGAGATCCGGAACGGCGTCTCGGCGGGGCGCCCCGAGAAGCACGTGACCGCGACGTCCGCGTCCGGGATGAGCGCCATGAGCCCCTCGGGGATGTCCGCCAGGGGGCGGGACACCTCGGGCAGAACGTAGAACGCCGGGCGCGCGCCGATCTCCTCGGCCGCGGCGCGGAAGGTCACGCCGACGTCCATGGTCGCCTGGTCGGTGACGATCAGGAACGACTCGTCCCGCCGGAGGTCGAGGATCTGCTGGAGGGCAGAGAGTGCATTCCTTTTCAGGACATCGTCCATCGCGTCCTCCTGCGCCGTGGCGGCGCGTGCCGTGCCTCTTTGTCACGATTGTACACCCAACGCCCTCCGGCCGGCTAGGGCTACCCGGACAAGGGGCAGTCGTGTACCGCGGGCATCGGCGAGTGCCTGCGCACGTGGTCGCGGGTGTGCAACGCGCAGGGGACCGGGACCGTCTGCAACGCGGTCGCGGCCTGGTCGGAGGCGGTGTACGCGTTGACGCGGAACTCGCTTCCCGGGAGCCCGGCGAGGCTCCATGCCCGCGTGAAGACGCCGGTCCCGCCGCCCGTCGCCCCGTCCGGCGGGTCAGTGCGGGTCCCCGAGGAAGTTCCCGAGGAAGGTCATCAGTGCCGGGGTGACCACCGTGTCCCCCGCCTGCCCGATGCGATCGCTGACCTCCTCGTGGGTCAGGCCCGACGCGTCGATCACGCCCACGGGCACGCCCGCACCCTCGAGCGCGGCCCGGAACGCCCGCAGGATGGCGCGCCGGTCCTCGGCCCCGCGCTCCGCCAGCAGGAACGGCGGGATGCCCTTGCCGGCGGCGACGTGCGTCACGGGCGAGGCCGCGACGAGCGTGGACGGGTCGTCCCCGAATGCGTTCAGGTACATGAGGCGCTGCGTGGCGCTGGCCGTCTGCAGCGTCCTCGGGATGTCGTAGGACTCGGTATCGAACGACGCGACGGCGCGGACCGCGTCGAGACCCAGGCCGTGGGCCGCCAGGAAGGACTCGTCGGTGCCCAGCAAGGCGACGATCCCGGCCCCGGCGGAGTGTCCGACGAGGGCGATTCGTTCGGGGTCGGCCCCGAACTCCCCGGCGTGTCCGCGGACCCACGCCACCGCGGCGGCCACGTCCTGCTCGTGGACCGGGTACATGACGCGGTCGGGGTCCGGGTTCGCGGGATCGCCGGTCGCGGGGGACAGGCGGTAGTTCACGCTAGCGAACGCCCATCCCGCGCCGTTGAAGAGGGCTATCTTGTCCGCGAGGTTGTTTTTCTTGTCGCCGCCGTGCCAGGCACCGCCGTGGACCCAGACCACCACGGGCATGCACGTGCCGTCACCTGCCGGGGCGTACAGATCCAGGCTCAGCAGGTTCGGGTCGGTCCCGGCGGGCGCGGCGGCATAGGGGACGTTCGTACGCTGGACCGCGGGTCCCGCCGGGCAGGGGAGGGCCGTGAGATCGGCCACCGGCACATCGGGGAGCGTCGTGTCTCCGGGGCCGCCGTTGCCCTTCGTGTGGCAGGACACCGCGAGGAGCACGAGGGGAAGAATGGTCCGCAGCATCGAGAGGATGCGGTCGGGCGCCTCCCGGACGATCCGGATGGGAAGTGCGAGCGCGACTTCGCGAGCGCGAACGGCCTCGGCCTCGCTCAGGCGCTTCCGTCGTTCCGCGACGACCAGCGAGTTTGCGAACTCCGGCGGCCAGATGCCCGGAGCCGGCGCCGCCCCATCGGCCAGTCGGTCCATGACACGATCCGCCCCAGGATCCTCCTCGCCGAGCACCCGCGCCATGACGACCGAGTTGTCCGGGACGAAGGTCTGGATGCTCAATCTCGTTCCTCCTCGATCCATTCGCGGATCTCGGCGCGCGCGACCGGGCGACGCTCGGCACGCCGGCTCTGCCGGAACCAGCGCAGGTTCGCGATGGCCTGGTTGACGTCCGTGCGGGCAGCCGGGTCAGGAGGCTGCAACACGGCCACAGGCACGCCGTGCCTGGAAATCGTGACCCGCTCGCGGGGGGCCACCCGGTCGAGCAGGTCCGACAGATGGGTCCTTGCTTCGCAGGCGCCCGCAATAATGTTGCGAGTCCTCCAGACCAGTCCAGGACCAGCTTGAACCTCGGCTGCCAGGATGTCAATCCTGGCGCTCCGCGCTGTGGCCGGTTCCGGCGGGCTCCAGCCGGCCCCAGCCGGCCGGAACCGGCCAGGGCGGCACCGGCGCACTCGGCCTTTCATCGGACGTGTGCCACCGCAACCAACCGTGCTTCGCGTTCTCCACCATGGCTCTGGTCGTCGCTGCGGCGGATCTGGGCGTGAGCGTTCCCTCCCCTGTACCTCCGCAAGGCGACCCGGACACGGGGGCACGCGGTCGTCGCGATGCTCGCTCTCCGGGTCGCCCGCGAATTCGAGCGGCGCTTGAAGACCGTCGGCCGCACCTGCCATGGTGCGCTGGACCGACTGGCCGGCGTGAATCCCACGTCGCTCGCAGACCCGACCCTCGGGCTCTGGCGCTTTCCGACGCGGTGGGCGTCCACGACCGCCACGTCGGCAACTCGTTCGACCTGCTTGCCACCAGGGGCGACGAGCGGCTCTACGTCGAGGTCAAGGGCACGTCCACGTCCGGGGAGCAGGTCATCCTGACCAAGAACGAGGTTGCCCACGCGAGGGCGAACAAGGCGGTCATGGTCCTATCGCGCGGATAGGCTCAGTCATCCGTGCACCCCCGCGCTGGGCCCCCCTTGCGGCCTGCGGACGCAAGGGGGACGGCCGGCATCCCGATCCGCCTCCGCTCGCCTTGGCGCCTCATTCTCGCTGACCCTGTCAGACATTGAACCGGAAGTTCACGGGCCAAGGAATACGATGACTTGCAAGCGTCTGTCGCCGTTTGTCACCGGGTCAGGCTGCAACGTAACCAAGACCGTGGTTCTTGATCTGGTGTTCGATCAGCATCGAGCTGACCCCGAACTTCTCCGACAACGCCAGGACTTCGTCAGTGGAGACGACCCCAGACACGACATCCATTAGTGCCGAAGCGGGCGCGAGCAACTCCGCTGCGAAGGCGCGGGCCGTCCGCTGGTGGCGTGTCACCGCCTTCGTCAGCAGTCGCCCACTCCCCAGGGATGCAGTCGCCGCGAAGAACGCAGATCTGGCCAGCAGAAATCGCTCACCCCAGAGTTTCCTGCCTCCGGGCTCCACGAGATGCGGCTTGCCCGCCCCTGGGGATAGGCGGACGAGCCCGTCAAGGCCGATGTTCCCTTCCCGGATGACGACCGGGTCCGCGTCCCACCCCAGCCTTTCCACAAGAACGTCCTGGAGGTCCGCGATGGGGTCCTTGGGGCTGAAGCCCATCAACTCCGACCGTACCCGGTGCGCGAACTGATACCCGGTCTGGTGTGCGCTCGCCGCCCAGGCGGGGGGCAGCGTTGGATGGACCGGGGCCGCCCGGACAACATCGGGCGAGGGCAGGTTCTGTCGGACCCATTCGACGGCATCAGCCAGGAGCGCCGGCGGTGTGCCATCGAAAAGGTCGTCTCGGATCTCCGCCGCCTCGCGGAATTCAACGTTGATCCCGTCGACCAGTTCCACCAGGGAATCGTTTGCCTCACTCGGGTCGTAAGGGTCAACACCGAGGCGGGCAAGCGAGCAGCAAAGATCCCGCTCCTCCGCGTCCGACCGCAGGATCGCCGCCCAGGCGGCGGCCAACCCCTGCACGCTCTCATCCCCCGGAGCGATTTCGTTCAAACGAGCGAGGGTCGACTCGACCAGGGCTGTCACAGCCTCCTCGAAGGCTGGAGCGGGTACACGGGCTACGCCGTCTCCGACGAAGCGAACCCGCCGTGGGCCTTCCTGATGCCCGTCTGGGAACCAGCGGACAACGATGTCGGCGCCGTCCCGGGCCAGCACCACGTCCGGGAGGGCGGTGCCTTCCCGTGCGGCCAGCAGGTTGTGCCTCTTGACCCAACGGAAGTTCCACCGAGAAGCGCTTCTGCCAGGAAGGAGAGGACTTGCTGGCGATGGCTCGTAGAGCAGGTGCCACCAGTTTTCCACGAACCACTCGACCACGGGCAGAATGGGGCCGTAGACGGCCGAACGACGGTTGTTCGAGGGCAGGTGCAGGAGGTCGATGACATCGGCCCCCCCGGCCTCGATGCGCAGGCGAGCCCACGTGGCGGCCAGCAACGGATCAGCGACGCCAGGGGCTCCAAGCCACTCGACATCGAACCTCATGCCGCACCCCAGTTCAAGTGTCCCTCGGGGTCCAAGGGGTGCTCGGCAGGCTCCAGCCGCTATCCCTTGTAGGTCCCCAGCGGCCCATTGATGTGGCGGTTTTCGTAGAGTGCCCCATCCCGCCAGGTCCAGACGTACCGAGGGAAGCCGCTCTCAAACGCGGCGCTCGTGCAGCGCCTCCTGATCCCCTCCCGGAGGGCCTCCGTGTTGGCGTCGATGTTCCGTGTCAAGTGAGGCTCGCAAGGCGTTGCGTCAGACCCAAATCGTCGGTCCGACGCAGCCGGGGGCGAGCGGATGGCCGAGCGGTTTCGCGGAGGTGGCGGCCGCCGAAGGCGGCGGACGCGAGCACCGGCCGATAGCAACGCTATCGGACGGCGCGCAGCGCGCCAGATCCACGAAACAAGCCGGCCATGCCGCCGCCCAACGGCAAGGAGGCCCGACGATTTGGGTCAGAGCGCAGAGCAGGCGGACCCGCGTTGCTGGGGTGGTCCTTGTGTTCGCTGCTCCCGACGTAGGTGGCCCGAGCCGCGACATCGTCAGGGGTGCCGCTTCCAGAGGGCCAAGGGCCGATCTCGTGTTTCCTGGTGCGGGCGAAGCGCGTTCGCATTCCTCGTCCTCCGACCAGGAAAGTCTAGTCCTAACGGCCGAATTGGTCGAGATCGAACGTGTACCAGCCCGATTCGGCGGCTCGCCATCCAATGGTCCCCGCCCGAATTGAGGGCTCCTATCGTTCCTTGGGGCGCAGCGCACCCAGTCGTGCCCCGCCGGCGCCCGTTCATGCGGGTAGCCCTGCGCCCGGGCGGAGGTGCGAGTCGGCAACGGGTGCAGCGCGCAGGGCTGGGCCCCCCTTGTGGCCTTGGTCCACAAGGGGGATGCGGCTCGGGACGACGGCGGGCCACGTGGGGCTTGGAGCCGGGCCGGGTGCGCCGCGCCTGCGTTGCGTGCCTGTACTTGTGGCGGGGACCCTAGATGTTGAACCGGAAGTGGATGATGTCGCCGTCCCGGACCACGTAGTCGCGGCCTTCCAGGCGGTACTTGCCGGCCTTCTTCGCCGCGGCCTCGCTGCCGAGCGCGATGAAGTCGTCGTACGAGATTACCTCGGCCCGGATGAAGCCCTTCTCGATGTCGGTGTGGACCGCCCCGGCGGCGCGCGGGGCCGGGGTGCCGCGGCGGATCGTCCAGGCCCGGCACTCGTCCTCGCCCGTGGTCAGGAACGACACGAGACCCAGCGCGGCATAGACCTCGCGGACCGCGACGTCCATCACGGGCTCGCGCACGCCGAGCGCTGCGCGGAAGTCGGCCCGCTCCTCCTCCGGCAGGTCCTGGATCTCGGCCTCCACCTTCGCGCACGCGGCGAACGTCGGCAGCCCGCGCACCGGCAGCCCGAGGCGCGCCAGCACCGCCGCCGGGTCGGCGCCGATGTCGCCCTCGGCCACGTTCGCGATGACCAGGATCGGCCGCGCGGTCAGGAAGGCGTAGGTCCGGAGCACCGGCAGGACCGCGAGGTCGGGATCCGCCGAGTAGAGCAGCTTCCCGTCGTCCAGGATCGCCTTGCAGCGATCGAGCGCCTCGCGCTCCTCCACCGGCATGCCGGGCCGCCCCTTGCGCTGCTCGGGCGAGTCGCGCTCCAGTCGGGTCTCGACCAGCATCAGGTCGGCGAGCAGCATCTCGTCCACGACCGCGGTCGCGTCCTTCGCGGGCTCGGACAACCCCTCCTCGTCGAATGCGCGCGCGACCAGCAGGAAGGCGTCCATGGGCTTGACCAGGTTCAGGAACGCGCCGTCCAGCGCCGACTCGTTCGCCTTGCGCTCGGACCTGTGAGGCGCGTGCGCCTCGACCAGCTCGATCGCCGCGTGGGTCGTCTTGACGGGGTTGTAGATGGTCGACAGCCGATCCACCCGCGCGTCCGGCACCTTGACCGTCCCCATGGTCAGGCCGCCCTTCTCGCGCCCCGCCTCCACGCCGGTCAGCGCGCGGAACAGCATGGTCTTCCCGCTCTGCGGGAGCCCGATCAACGCGACCTTCATGTCTTCACCCCCTCCGCCGCGGACTTCGCCCGATCGATCTCGGCGAACACGTCGGCCCGGATCCGCGCGAGCGCCTCCGGCGAGGCCGCCTCGAACCGCGACACCAGCACCGGCTGGGTGTTCGATGCGCGCACCAGCCCCCACCCGTCCGTGAACTTCGCCCGCGCCCCGTCCACCTCGACCACGTCCAGCCCGCGCGCCTTCAGCGCCTCACGCACAATCGCGACCACGTCCCATTTCAGCTCGTCCGGGCAGTCCACGCGGATCTCGGGCGTCACCCACGTCTGCGGCAGTCCGGCCAGCAGCGACGACGCGGGCCCGTCGTGCGCGCTCAGCACCTCCAGCAGCCGCACGGCCGAGTAGATCGCGTCGTCGAACCCGTACCAGCGGTGCCGGAAGAAGATGTGCCCGCTCATCTCGCCGCCGAGCGCGGCGTCGTCCTCGGCCATCTTCGCCTTGATCAGCGAGTGCCCGACCCGCCACATCAGCGGCCGCCCGCCCGCCTTGGCGATCTCGTCGAACAGGACCTGGCTGCACTTGACCTCGGACACGATCTCCGCGCCAGGCACCTCGCGCAGGAGCGCGCGCGCAAGGACCAGCAGGACCATGTCGCCATGGACGACGTCCCCGCGCTCGGTCACGACCCCGAGCCGGTCCGCGTCCCCGTCGAAGGCGATCCCGAGGTCCGCCCCGCGCTCCACGACCTCGCGCCGCAGCGCCGCCAGGTTCTCGGGCACCGTCGGGTCGGGATGGTGGTTCGGGAACTCGCCGTCCATGTCGCAGTACAGCGGGATCGCGTCGATGCCCAGCCTGGCGAGCAGGGGCAGCGCCACCACCCCCCCCGTCCCGTTCCCGGCGTCGACGACGACGCGCAGCCGCCTCGCCCCGATCCGCGCGTCCCCCGCGACCCGGTCCAGGTACGACGGCACCACGTCCGCGCGCCCGAGCCTCCCCGCGCCCCGCTCGAACCCGCCCGCGACCGCGATCCGCCGAAGCTCCTGCACGTCCTCGCCGTGGACGGACGTCCGTCCGAGGCACAGCTTGAAGCCGTTGAACTCCTTGGGATTGTGGCTTCCAGTCACCATGGCGGCCGAATCGACGTCCAGCGCGAACATCGACCAGTAGACCAGCGGCGTCGGCACGGTCCCGACGTGCGTCACGTCCACGCCGCACGACGTCATGCCGCGCGCCAGCGCGTCGCCGAACGGCGCCGACGACGTCCGGCAGTCGTGCCCCAGCGTGGCCCGGTCACGCCCGCGGCGTCGCAGGAACGTCCCGAACGCGCGCCCCAGCGTCTCCACGGTCTCGCCGGTCAGATCGGTCCCGACGATCCCGCGGACGTCGTACTCGCGGAAGATCAGGGGGTTCAGCGGCATGTCACCTCGCGGAACCGGGCCAGGGACCGGGTACGGGCACGGAGCCGGGCTCGGGCTCGGGTACGGGGTAGGAAGCCCGGGGGGGGCCTACAGGTACTCCGTCATGTCCCGCTGCTTCAGCTCCTCTACCAGCGCCTTCACGTCCTGGGTGCGGTCGGCGGGGCAGACCAGCACCGCGCCGCGCGTCACGACCACCACCATGTTCCGGAGCCCGAGCGTCGCCAGCAGCCCGTGCGACGAGTACAGCACGTTCCCGTGCGAATCCACGTTCACGACCTTCCCCAAGACGAAGTTCTCCGCGTCGTCCGTCGGGAACGACGTCAACGCGCGCCAGGTGCCCACGTCGCTCCACCCGAACGATGCCGGGATGACGCACAGCCCCTCGGCCTTCTCCATGACCCCGTAGTCGATCGAGATGTCGGGCATCTCGACCCACACGCGCTCGATCGCGGCCGCGTTCGCGCGGTCCGGCGCCAGCCCGGAGAGGGTCGTGACCCCGTCGTGGAGCCCCGGCAGGTGCGCCTTCACCTTCTCGATGATCACGTCCGCGCGGAACACGAAAATGCCGCTGTTCCAGAGGTAGCGGCCCGCCTTCAGGTACGACAGCGCGGTCGCGTGGTCCGGCTTCTCGACGAACGCCTGGATGTGCCGCGCGCGATGGCGCGTCTCCGGGTGCTCGGGGTCCTGCTCGAACTCGCCGAACCGGACGTAGCCGTACCCGGTCTCGGGGTGCGTCGGCGTGATGCCGAGCGTCACGATGCGGCCGCGCGCCGCATGCGTCACGGCCGCGCCCATGACCTCCAGGAACGCGGCGCGGTCGGTCACGAAGTGGTCCGACGGGAGGACCGCGATGATCGCGTCCTTGTCCCGCTCCAGGATCCGCTGCGCCGCCACCGCGATGCACGGGGCCGTGTTCCGGGGCACCGGCTCGACGATGAAGTTCCGCTCGGGGATGTCCGCGAACAGGGCCGTCAGGCGCGTTGCGAGCCCCTTCGACGTCGCCACGAGCACCCGGTCGTTCGGGATCAACGCACGGATGCGGTCGTACGTCTCCTCGACCAGCGTGCGGTCGGAGAACAGCTTCAGGAGCTGCTTCGGATGGTCCTCGCGCGACAGCGGCCAGAAGCGCGTGCCCTTCCCGCCGGCGAGGAGGAGCGCGTACAGGTGATCGCCGTGGTCCATCGGCCACCTCCACCGCGGGCAAGGGTGCCACAAGGCCGGCGCCCGCGCAATGGACGGGCGGGCAGGACCGCCGCGGCGCGAGCCGTTTGCGTCGGTCCGCGGTCGCGGCCAGGCTGGCCCCCCGTCGGCCTGACGTGGGGAGGACTCGATGCCGAAGACGCGTATCGCCGCGACCGCTCGCGCCGCGTCCGACCTGACCCCCCGGCCGCAACTACCGCCGGATCGGGATCACGGCGCCGCAGGCGCACCGGTCCTCGGCGTCGAGGTCGAAGGCGGTGACCTCGTTCCCCGCGCGCCGCACCACGGTGCGACCGCAGGACGGGCAGACCGTGTTGCAGCCGTCGGAGCGGACGTTGCCCTCGTAGACGAAGCGCAAACCGGCGTCCCGGGCGGCGTCGCGGGCCGCGGCGAGCATGGCGGGCGGCGTGGCGGGCCGGTCCGTCATCCTGTAGTCGGGGTGGAACGCCGACAGGTGCAGCGGGGTGTCCGCACCGAGGTTGTCCCGGATCCAGCGCGCCGAGACCGCGATCTCGGACGGCTCGGAGTTCAGCCCCGGGATGACCAGCGTGGTCACCTCGAGGAACGTGCCCGCCGCGGCCATCGCGACCGCCGCGTCGAGCACGGGCTGGAGCCGCGCGCCCGCGTGCCGGCGGTAGAAGTCGTCCGTGAACGCCTTCAGGTCCACGTTGGCCGCGTCCACGTGGCGGTACAGGTCGGGCACGGCCTCGAGCCGCACGTAGCCGTTCGTCACCATGACGGACCGCAGGCCCGCCTCGCTCGCGAGCGCGGCCGTGTCCATCACGTACTCGGCCGACACGGTCGGCTCGTTGTAGGTGAAGGCGATCGACGGGGCGCGGGCGCGCCGCGCCAGGGCGACCGCGTCGGGCGGCGCGAGGCAATCGCCGGGGAGGTCGTCCGGCGATGCCCGCGACAGCGTCCAGTTCTGGCAGAACGAGCACGTCAGGTTGCAGCCGGCCATGCCGATCGAGAGGATGCGCGAGCCCGGCATGAAGTGGAACAAGGGCTTCTTCTCGATCGGGTCCACGTGGACCGCGGCCGCCCGGCCGTATGTCAGCGCCCTGAGCGTGCCCGAGTCGTTCCGCCTGACGCCGCAAATGCCGGTCCGGCCCTCGGCGATGCGGCAGGCGTGCGGGCAGAGCGCGCACTCGACGCGGCCGTCGTCGCGACGGGACCAGAACCGGGCCTCGGGGGGGGGAGCAGCCATGATCGCATTCCTTTCGGCCCGTGTCGCGACAGCCTGGGCGATCGCGGGAGCATTGCCGGGCACCGGGCCCAGTGGTAGTGTACCATCCACCCTCGACGCCGGAGGCGCGCCCCGGTGATCGTTCTGAAGAGCGAACGCGACCTGCGGGTGATGCGGGAGGCCGGCCGGATCCTGGCGGCCGTCCTGGCGCGACTGGAGGAGACGGTGCAGCCCGGCGTCACGACCGCGGCGCTGGAGGCCGAGGCGGACCGGATGATCCGCGCCGCCGGCGCGACCGCGACCTTCCGGGGCCAGGCCGGGCTCGTGTCGCACGCGCCGCCGTATCCGGCCGCGACGTGCATCTCCGTGAACGAGCAGGTGATCCACGGGATCCCGGGCGCCCGCGTGGTCCGGAACGGCGACGTGGTCAGCATCGACTGCGGCGTGACGTACCGCGGACTCATCGCGGACTCCGCGATCACGGTCATCGCGGGGGACGGCAGCGCCGCGAGCCGGCGGCTGGTGGACGCGACCCGCCGGGCGCTCGACGCGGCCATCGGCGCGGCCAAGGCCGGCGGTCACCTGCACGACATCTCGTTCGCGGTCCAGGCCGTCGCGATGTCCGAGGGGTTCGGGGTGGTCCGCGAGTTCTGTGGTCACGGCGTCGGCCGCGACCTCCACGAGGACCCCCCCGTACCGAACTACGGCAACCCCGGCACCGGGCCGGTGCTGCGGCCCGGCATGACGCTCGCGATCGAGCCGATGATCACGGCCGGAAGCCCGAAGATCAAGGTGCTGAAGGACGGCTGGACCGTGGTCACGGAGGACGGCAGGCCGTCCGCGCACTTCGAGCACACCATCGCGATCACCAGCGGCGCGGCGGAGGTCCTGACGCTCCGGTAGCCATTGAATCGGCCCCCGCCGTTCGCGCATGTCCTTGCCTACGACGCACGAGCATTCCGCGCTGTCGCCCGGCCCGCGCGGCAGGGGGTCCCGACCGAGCGACACCGGTCGAGACGCGTACCCCACCATCCCAACCCTGCAGGCGCCAGGGGCATCGATCGGAGGGGGGCGCGGCTCGCCCCCCTGCCCGCCGCCCCGCGATGCGGGGCGCGGGCCACCCCCCTTGCGCGGCCGTCTTGCGGCCGCCGAGCGCGCCGCGCCACGGCGCGGCGCGCCCGGAGCGAGCGATCCGCGCTGTCGCCCGGCCCGCGCGGCAGGCGGTCCCGAACGACACCGGTCGAGACGCGTCTCCCACCATCCCGACCCCGGCAGGCGCCAGGGGCATCGATCGGAGGGGGGCGCGGCTCGCCCCCCTGCCCGCCGCCCCGCGATGCGGGGCGCGGGCCACCCCCCTTGCGGGGCGACCACGGCAACGCCTGCACCGAGGCCGACGCGTGCAAGGCCGGCACCAGCGGCGGCACGCCCCGGAGCTGCGATGACGGGAACGCCTGCACGACCGACTCCTGCGACCCGGCGTCCTGGTGCGTGCACGCGGGCGTCCCGGACTGCTGCGGCTCCGCTGCCGGCTGCGACGACCACGCCGGCAACACCCGCGACTGCTGCTGCCCCCGGGGCGGCGCGACCCCGATCTGCGTCAACGTCCGCCTCGGCCCGATCCCGTGCGAGTGCGGGTGGGTGGGGTGCGCGCAAGGTCCTGCTGGCCGCGCTGCTCGCGACCGGCGCCGCCGCCTGCCGGCCGGGCTCTTCCACGCCCCCGGACGCCGCCGCGGCCGCGTTCGGCGATCCCGTCATCGCGCGCGTCAACGGCCTCCCCATCCTGCGCTCGGACCTGCTCGACGGCGTACGGTCGGGCCGCCTGGGCGGCTCGCCCGAGCTGGTGTTCGATGAGCTGGTCGGGCTGACCCTCGTGCTCAAGGAGTGCGAGGTCATGGCGGGCCCGGCGGCGTGCGCTGGTCAGGGCGCGATCATCGACCGCGCGCGTCCGTTCCTGGACCGGCTGTTCTCGCCGGAGCGCTCGCCCGGCACCATCCGCGACCCCGACTACGCGATGGTCTACGACCGCCTCGCGGGGCGCCGCATCCCGGCGGGCGCGGACCCGCGCGCGCCGGAGGTAAGGCTCGCGGTCGAGGCCATGGTCTGCAGGGGCCGCACCACCAAGGCCCAGCGCGCCTACGTGACCGGGCTGCGGCAGACGGCCCGGCTCGACACGGACCAGGCCGCGCTCGATGCCGCCATGAAGGACGCGGCCTGGGCGGGGCAGGGCGACCCTCCTCCACGGCTCGTCATCCCGGATCCGTAGCGAGAACTCCGCGCTGTCGCCCGGCCCGCGGGGTAGGCGGTCCCGAACGACACCGGTCGAGATACGTACCCCACGCCCCGGAGCCCGGCAGGCCCCAGGGGCATCGATCGGAGGGGGGCGCGGCTCGCCCCCCTGCCCGCCGCCCCGCGTTGCGGGGCGCGGGCCACCCCCCTTGCGCGGC